>CAUYTX010000324.1:0-1469 GCA_963575665.1 Gammaproteobacteria bacterium
CAAGAGGTAGCTATTGCGATGGGAATCCATGCGGGTGACTTCAGTATTTATCCAGACTGCAGAGAAGAATTCCGTCAAGCTGATTTAGAAGCATTTAGAATAGGTAACTGGGGTAGTGAATTAGTTAGTTTCTATACACCCTATTTAGAAGTAACTAAATTAGAAATATTAGAAGATGGATTAAAATGCTGTGAGCAGTTAAGTTTGAATTTTGATGAAGTATATGTTCGTACAAACACATCTTATAAACCTATTCAATTTCAGACTCCTATAGGTCCAAGATGGTACAGCGACTATAAATCAGCGGCTTCTGTAGAGCGTATTGAAGCCTTTATTAAACTAGGACGCAGAGATCCAGTAGCTTATGCAAATGAATCTGGCCCAGTTAAGTGGGAAGTAGCTAAATCCCACGTAGAAAAAATATTAGCTGAACACAATAATAAGTAAACAAAAACCCAATATAGTTATGAGTTATCAAACTAAAGTGCGTGCTAATTATTTAAACAGCACAGCAAAATTGTCATTCTTTAAAGCTCGCAAACGCCAAGGTGACGTTAGCCGCTTAGCAGAAGAAACAGGTTATTCAGTTAGCCATCTATCAAACATCACTAGTGGTGTTCGTCGTGTAAATGATACTGTTGCTAATGCAATGTATATGTTAACAAGACGTAGAACTAAAAATATTGAATTAGCAACAGCTTAATTCAATACCAAATCCCAACATCCGCCTCTAAAAAAGGTGGATGTTTTTATTTTATCTTATAAAACATGGACAACATGAAGTGTTTAAAAAATACAAAAACAGGTGATATCATTAGAATTGATGATAAACAAGCCAACCAAATGGCTGGCTCAACTTGGTCTTACATAGCAAAATCAGAATGGAAATCACAGAAAAGAGAACCAACACCTGTTAAAGAAAAAGAAAAATCTAAAAAAGTTAAATAATGCATGATTTATTTCATATACTAGGAATATGTGGTGAAAGACATCCAAGTATTATAGCTATCATTTATGAATGGCACAATTTTAGTTATATATTTAATTATATAAAAACAACATTTAAATGAGTAAAATAGATCCAAATAAGCTGTTAATCAGCTCCGACTTCTATTCAGTACAAGGAGAAGGTATATCAACAGGAATACCTTCATACTTCGTTCGCTTAGGATTATGTAACCTAACTTGCGGTATGAGTAGAAAATTCACTAACACCTTGTTAAAAGAAACACTATTAGCCGATGGTGAAATACTTAAAGGCGATTTAGAGTTAGAAGGTAAAGCAACATGGACTTGTGATAGTATATCACAGTGGCTATGGAGAGGTGAGAATAAAGAGTTTCAATACCTAATTGATCAATGGAAAGAACAAGGTATCTATGAAGATATTAAGAACGGTACTATCCATATCATTTGGACAGGTGGAGAACCTACAATTAAAGGACATCAAGAAGCTATTAGTAATTTCT
>CAUYTX010000325.1:0-1465 GCA_963575665.1 Gammaproteobacteria bacterium
CCCCCCCCCCCCCCCCCCCCCCCCCCCCCCCCCCCCCCCCCCCCGGGGGGGGGGGAGGGGGGGGGTCCAGCAGGAACCGTGCCAAGTGTCCAGATTTGCGCAAAAAAAATCCCTCCTTTCGGAGGGATTTGTCTTGACTATCTCAGTTGGCGATCAGGACCGCTTCCGCCGCCGTGATGAGATTCCTGCCCGTGTTGACCAGATGGTCAAACGAGTCGCGGCGAAACGTGGGGTCTTCCTTCTTGGTCGCCGTGAACAAAGAGGAAAAGAAGTCTTGCTTCTTTCGTGAAGCCGAACCGAACTCACTGGAGATCGTCTGCTTCATGCGGAACCCCGGTTGATCGGCACCGCCGCTAGACTCATGCGAGTAGAAATCGGTGACGGCAGAGAAAGCGTCGAGGAGCGTCTCGCCGTTGTTACCAGCACCACGTTGAAACAACTCAGAGAGTCGAGTGACGTTGTTGAAAGTCCGCGAGGACATTCCGTTGGTATCGGAACCAGCCCAACCTGCAAACAGCGAGCGAGCGTCAGCGGGAGTCACGGGAATCTCATTCGCGATGACCAACGCCTTCTTGAATTGGGCGGTGATGCCAACGAATTGGTCAATCGCCTTTTCCATGTTTTCGATCTTGGGAAGCAAGTTCTTTGAGTGGCGGATCTTGAAGCGAAATTCGCCTGAAGTATCACCCATGACGACTGCGAAGGTGTTCGCGCAAACAACGCAAGTCGATGAGTTGACTCCGTAAAAATTGCTGCTGCCGTCGATGCTGTCGAGGAGGCTGAAGCGATTCTTGAACTCGCGTTCGCCAACCTTGAAAGTGTCGAGTTCAGTGCCAAGCTTCACCGTCACAAACCGGCGGCAACGGTCATAGATAGTGCCAGCGGATTCGATGATCGCGCCAGATCCGCCCACTGCATTCTGCACGATCTCCCAGAAACGAGCGTTGGAAAGAGCGGAGTACGAATCGAACACGGGAACGCCAGCGGGTTTGCCATCGTCGCTGCAACGGAAGAACGACCAGCCTTCAAGCGGAGTGTCGTTGGCAACGAGGAGCGGGAGGCGTTCGATCTCGAAAGGGAACGCATTGTCGAACTCGACGACGGGGACGACTTTGGTGAGACCGTGCCAAGCCTGTTCGATTCCAGCCTGAATGTCGCGATCTTCTAAATGAGCTGCCATAGTGTTTTTCTTTCTGCAATTTGTTGTTGTTGACTGACAGGGACAATGTACTGGATGCGCCGAAATCTTTCAAGCGAATTTGTGATTTATTTTCGGAAATCTTTCTCTGCCCCTTGGGGGACGGCGACAGAAACTGTGCCAACCTGGACTTACATAAGCAAAGATATATTTTTATTCTGCTCGACGGCCCCCAAGGGGCATGGTACAATGCCCCCTCCCCCCCCCCCCCCCGGCGGGGGGGGGGGGGGGGGGGGGGGGGGGGGGGGGGGGGGGGGGGGGGGGGGG
>CAUYTX010000326.1:0-1461 GCA_963575665.1 Gammaproteobacteria bacterium
CCGTTGCACCAGTTGGACGTTGTGCAGTCGTACCGACAGGCATTTTCCATGCGCCAGTACCTGAACTGGTTAGTTGAACGCCTGCACCTGAAAGCGTTAAAACACCGCTAATCGTCAAGTTTGTAAATGTCGTTGCAGACACGCCGACCACTTGAAATTGCGTGCCGTCGTAAACAATGACATACAAATAGTTAGCAATTAAGTCGCTTGATACAAGCGCCGTTGTGCCGTTTTTTGTAATTGCTTTTGCACCTAACGAGCTAATGTTGATTGTCACCGCACCCGTGTTTGTATTGCCGGCAACAAACGCAAACATTTGCCCCGCTGTGTATGCAGTTAATGCTGGGCTAACAGTCGCTGTAATCGTGTCTGTTCCCGCTACCGTCATAAACGAGCCAAACGAGCTTTGAACTTGCGAAATGGTTGCAGAGTCCGTTGCAGACGAACCCGCCCCCAAACCTGTGAACTTAAACGTCCCCATTGGAATGTTAGCTGTTGCTGTCGTTTGACCGTCTTTGGTCATCGTGGTGGACAGGCCAGTTGCAAGATCAGCGGTCAACGCATTGAACGCTGTTGATGAGATGACTGTGCCTGTTACAACTGGTTGACCAGCTGAGTTGATTACGAACGTCCCGCTTCCATTGAAACTCATTTGCATACCCCATGAATAAGACATATACTGTTATTTAACAGGAGATGCCAATGACTTACCAAGTTAAAACAACGATTCCGTGCAGCATTTGCGGCAATAAATCCGTTGCTCGTCATTTGTGCCGCCTTCATTACAACCAAGCTAGAACAAAAAACGAATTGCATTTGTATTCGCCTGTAACCATGCAAGAAGCGTTTGAAGCAAAAATCAATAAAACTGATACTTGTTGGATTTGGAACGGTTCTAAAAATGGTTACGGGTATGGCATTTTTAATTGTGGCGAAAATAAAATTAGAGCGCATAGATTTTCTTATGAGCATTTTATTGGCAAAATACCTGATAGCAAGATAATTATGCACTTGTGCGATAACCCGCCATGCGTAAACCCAGAGCATCTTAAAGTAGGCACAAAAGCCGAAAACAATGCTGATGCAGCTAATAAACGTAGACATAATTACGGATTGGATCATTGGAACGGCAGACTTTCTGAACAAGATATTGCAGACATTCGGCAAAGCACCGAACGTCAAAGCATTATTGCCAAAAAGTATGGGGTTCATCAATCGCATATTAGTCGGTTAAAAAATCTTGTAACAGGATATAAGAGATAGCTCATTGATTACCTCTTATTGATTTCTGTTGTAAGTTCTAAGCATTTCCTGCGTTGCTAAAATTCTAGCCAATTCTTGCGGGTTTTTTGTTGCCATTACGCCCGAACGCATAAGATCAGATGCTCTTTGAGCTGCGTTTTCAGTCATTTTTGTAGCACCGGCTCTTGCAGCAGCGCCAACAACGGGCAACGCTACAGC
>CAUYTX010000327.1:0-1432 GCA_963575665.1 Gammaproteobacteria bacterium
TATCTGAGGATTGGAAATGGGATCGGAGGATGATCTCTGATTTCATTGATTATATTGGTATCAATGCGATTGACTTCTGGATTGCGGTTGACAGATTTGCCGATGAGAATATCGTGGAGAAACGTGAGGGTAACTGGAGATTAAGGAGAGATGTTGAAGAAAATCTTCGTGGCGAGCTTTAACCGTGCCAGTGATGGCGCGTTATCCAAACTTATCATGAGGATGAAAGAAGAAGACCTCTGGACAGATGATTACGCGAAAGCAGACTATATCCTTGCGCCAGGGGACCGAAAAGAGACACTTCATTTCATTATTGATATATTCTCAGAGAACAAGCCTATCATCCATCTCTGGGCAGGAGAAAAGAGCCAGGGGACGCATGATGAGACATGGAGAAGTTTCATCACAGAGATGAGTATGATGCAGTTGTGTACAAACCAGAGGGCATATCGGAATCTGAAAAACAGGAAGAACGCATATGTGATAGGGAACCTGATGCTTGATAACCTTCTGATAGATGAGTCTCTTGTCCCTGATGAGCCGTATGATGTTGTTCTGTATAATCCTTCGACTGTTTTGGACAGGCCGGATATTCAGAGTGAGGTGACGGAGATTGTGAACATGCTGTATGGTTGTTCTATGAAGCCTTTTCATAGGTATTATTGGATTGAGCCGAATGGGGATCCTGGGAGTGACATCATGTCTCGTTATGTTACTCATGGGAGTCTTCCTCGTCCACAGTTCCTTGGTTTGGTGAAGAACTGTCGGAGGTTCATCACGAACAGTAGTAGTATGTTTTATGAAGCGCAGTTTCTTGGTATGAAAGGGATGGTTGTCTCTATCGGTGTTCGTAACAGGGAACGTCAGAGTAAGTATTCTAGGATGGATATTCCTGGTGCGACAGAGAAGGTGATACAATTACTCAAAGGTTTGTGAATTGGAAGCCTCCTGTGTTTGATAAGGATGGTTGGACGAAATACGGTTGGAGATGCCAGAATCATGAAGGGTTGAAGTTAGGTAGGAACGTGGATATTGGGTGTTTCACATATCTAAATGCTAAGTATGGTATCGAGATAGGTGATAACGTGCAGATAGGGGCGCATTGCGCTATCTACAGCGACAACACAGAGAACGACACCCATGGGCCTGTTGTCATAGAGAAAGACGCCAGGATAGGCTCTTTCTGCCTTCTATTGCCAAATGTGCATATCCTTGCTGGTAGCAAGATAAGGGCGTATAGCATATGGAAACAATAAACAGATTCGAGAACATCATAGCAGACTACTGCGGGAGTAAATTCGGGGTCGCCGTGGATTGCTGCTCCCATGCTATCTTCCTCTCTCTTCTTTATCTGAAGGAGACAGGTGAGATACAGGAGCATGATATCATCAGGATACCGAAACAGACGTTCCGTAGCGTCCCGAACTATATC
>CAUYTX010000328.1:0-1428 GCA_963575665.1 Gammaproteobacteria bacterium
TAGAACACAAACGGGTGGTACCGCAACCAATAGAACAACAATTATTCCAGGAAGTTATGATTTAAATGGAGTCATAACAACAATTGGGAGTCCAGCAAAACAAGCAACAAATCAAAGAATATATTTGCTACAAAATGGTCAAATTAGACTACAATATGGTCAAACAAAATATGCTGATTTAACTGCCGCAATTGCAGCTGTTAATACAGAAGCATTTACAACATTTTCAAATTTTAGAGACAACGCAGTATTAATTGCGATATTATCTGTTAAGTCAAATGCAACACTTTTAAGTGATGTAGCACAAGCAAAAATTACGTTTGCATCAAAGTTTGGTGAATCAGTAGGTGGAACTGGTGGTATTTCAACAACCAATCTTCAACAAGCATATAATAATTCATCTAATCCAGAAATAGTTATTAATTCAACGTTGGGTGGTTTAAGTATTGAGAACGGGACTGGAAACGCTGATAACGTAACTAGGTTGCTTGAGGGTCTTAACGCTGCTGGAAACGCAACTAGTTTTATTAGAGCTGATGGTGATATTTCTGGAACAACATTGCAAACAAATGGTTTTACAGCAAATAGTGGTGGTTTAACAGCAACCACAATAAGTGGTAATTCTTTGATTTTATCGTCATCCGCATCAACAATAAATTTAAATAATCCAAATCAACAACAAATAAGATTTTTTAGTGGTGGAACAGGTGCTCCGAGTTATAATACCTACTCAGCAGGAGCTAAGATTATATTATCTGATAACATTGATTCAATAAGTTCAGGATACGCAATAGGTGTTGATTTGGGGTCATTATGGTATGGGGCAGATTTGGCAGGTAATGGTCACGATTGGTATGCAGGAACAAGAAAATTAATGTCTTTGGCAAGTTCTTCAGGACTTGAATTAGTAGGTTTGGGAGGTCCAGGTACAACTACTATGACAATCTCAGGAACATCGTTATTAGGTTCAAAGGGTGGTGTTGGATATATTGACTTCTTAAAAGTTGTGAATAATTTTAGTGGGGCGACCAATCCAAACAAATGGTTTAGAGTTAATCAAACTGGTGCTATAGAAATTATTAACAGCACATATACAGCAACAACACTTAGTATCGCTGATAACGGTATTATTACAATTAGTAGTCCTGCAAGTGTTACTAGTAATTCAGCAACAAACAATGCACTTAATATTGGGTCAAAAGGTCAATTATTTGATGATGGAAACTTTCACATTCATAGTAGTAGTGGCAGTGTTTGGATAAATTCTTTGGATGGTAATCCAATACGTTTAGGTACACAAACCAACACAGGTAATTCAACAGTTATTGTTGATACAACAACAGTTGGTCATAGTTTTTTTACAAAAGTTCAAAGTGGATTTAACGTAGCATTTGGTACTGAAATAACTATGGATAATTTAAAGGTTCG
>CAUYTX010000329.1:0-1428 GCA_963575665.1 Gammaproteobacteria bacterium
AATGATGTCATTTTCTTGTGCATCTTTTCTACCCCATTTTTTATCACAAGACGCGTAAATAGTACATTCAATAGAATTGTTTTTGTACCACTTTTGTTCTTCAAGAGCGTATCTAGTTACACCACATCCTTCAATACCTCTTCCTAAAATAATAGCTACTTTCATGTTTTTAATTTTGATGGTTATTTGTAAGTTTTATTATAATAATCTTCTGAAGACTCATATACATTATTTTCATTAGCAAAATATCCTTCTGCCCAATCTTTTTTTATTTGTTGTTTTTCTATTTCTAAATCTAACATATTAACTATTTCTTCTTGCTCCCATATTGTAAGCTTAATATCTCCAAACTTTAAATGATGCGTTTTATCAAATCTAAAGTTTTCAAAATGTTTAGTAATTTTTTCTCTTACTTCTTGCATTGCTGTTTTCATAGGTTATTTGTTTTTAACTATTTCAATTAATTTTTTAAGACAAGCAAGTTCTGCTTCTTCGTATGTATTTGCTTCTTTTTCTATAATAGTACCCCAATAGTGTAATTCAGCATTATATTGTATTTCATATCCATAAGGTTTTGGTAAACCTAATAATTTATACTTTTCTCTAAACCACCTAAAGGCTTGTTGGTATAGTGGAATAGGTAGGTGCAATTCTTTGTTGTATTCACCTTTAATGATTTTTAATTCATAACTTTTTACATTGGCTACAGCCAAACATTCTTCATCAAAACCTAATTTAATAAGTTCTAATGCTTGTTCGTAAGGGATAAATTCTTTGTTCATAGGTTATTTGTTTTGGTTATAAGTTTGATTGTAGTATTCTTCAGGAAAATTCATCGATTCATCTACTTTACATTGGTTATCAAGATAACCTGCTATGTAAGAATTTTTAGATATTTCAATTATCTGCTCTTTTTCTTTTTCAAGATATTTCTCAAAAAACTCATTAGGTCTTTTTATCCAATACATACCATGAGCAACATCATTAACTTTCAATTCTTCAATTAGTTCTTGCATTGCATTTTTTGCCATTACTTTGAGTTTATTGTATTTAATGATGCCATATATGCTATTGCGTCTAATAGATTATCTTCTTTATGATTATATGCTTGTCTAGAAAGTTTTAACGCAATCATACAATGATACATGTCTTGTGTAGTAAATTCTTTTCTAGATATTTCAGAAGCAATTCTTGCTGCTTTTGCCATACCTTCTTCAAAAGGTCCATACATTCTTTCTTTTTCTTCTGACCTAGTAAATACAATTTCATTAGCGATTTCTAAAATGGTTTGTTTTTTGTCTTGCTGCATGTTTGTAATAATTTAATGGTTGTGGTTGATAATAATGATATCGAGTTCTGTAAAGTGGTTTATTATATAATGAGTTATAAATTAATAACTCACCAATAGTGCTACAACTTGATAAAGAT
>CAUYTX010000330.1:0-1422 GCA_963575665.1 Gammaproteobacteria bacterium
CCCCCCCCCCCCCCCCCCCCCCCCCCCCCCCCCCCCCCCCCCCCCCCCCCCGCGCGCCCCCCCCCCCCCCCCCCCCCCCCCCCCCCGGGGGGGGGGGGGAGGGGGGTATACCATTGTACGATGTCCAGGTGTGGGTTGTCAAGCAAAAAACGAAAAAAATAAAAAAAAATATCTGCAAAAATCTGTTGACCGCCCACAAAAAACCAGCTAGTTTCTACTTATGAAAACGATCTTCGTTTTACTGTTCGCAATCTCCGCAAGTGCGGCCAACCTTGACCCGTTTTTTGCTGCGCTTGGCAAGGTGGAGTCAAGCGGAAATCCCAAGGCAGTCAACAAAAAAGAAACTGCCTTGGGCATCTATCAAATCCGCCCCGCTTACTTCAAAGATGCCAACGTCAAGGGAAATCACGGTCAAGTTTTTGATCCTGTTTTTGCCCGTAGTGTCTGCGAAGCTTACTTCAAAAAATACGAGAAAAAAGCACTTGACAACGGCGATTTTGAGACCTTGGCCCGATGCCACAACGGTGGCTGTGGTTGGCGCAAAAACAAATCCGCCACCGATAAATATTGGCAAAAAATTAAAAAAACCCTTTGACAGGCGCAAAAAAATCAGCTAATCTTTTTACAGTTAAGAGGGAAACCGATTGACTGACATTTTAACGGAGTCCAAGTAGGTATCTTGGTCACAAACAGGATTGGCGGTTTTGGTTCAATTCCAAAGATAAAGCTGGTGCAGTGAAGCTAGTCCGTCTTGGTTCAAATCCAAGCCCGTTAAAAAGATTTTGAAATAATTGTTGACGACGACAAAAAAACCAGCTAACTTTTACGCATGAATACGAAAGAAATCACGGTTGCCGACATCATCAAGTTTTTTCAGAGCGTCCCGCCTGAGACGAAAATTCGGGTTAAAGAGGAAGTCACCCGCAATTGGGATACCTATACGAAATACAGCAATGTTATACAATATGGTGATGGTGAGTTTGATATTGAATGTGTAGATGGAATATCCTATTGCAAAGAAAAAAACATTATTGACTTCGGTATATAAATAATCTGATATCTTTTAAATATGAAATCACACTGGTTTTTTATCAATTCAAGACTTTTGACCATACATACATACGGAAGCGGCAATCATCCTACTAAAACATATTCTTTTGAAGATAAGAATGAGTTCTTTAATAAGATCGAACAATTAAAAAAAGACGATTACAAATTCATTAAAGATCAGGCGTAATAATCTTGTAGTAGTACAAGGTCGCGCACTGTTTATAAACAGCGACCCCCTCCCCCCCCCCGCCCTCACCCTGGTTTTAACCCTGATGAACGCTTGATATATCCTTGTTTAACCCTTGATTAACCCTTGTTTAACCCTTGATTAACCCTTTATTAACCCTTGATTAACCCTTGATTAACCCTTGA
>CAUYTX010000331.1:0-1416 GCA_963575665.1 Gammaproteobacteria bacterium
TATGGATTTTATGATAGAGCAGTAATAGCAGCATTAGTGAAAGCAGTACAAGAGCAAAACCAAACCATACAAAACTTACAAGAACAAAACCAAGATTTAAAATCAAGATTAGACAAAGCTGGGTTATAGTGTAGCTACAAGATTTGGATAATTAAATTAATTAAGTATGAAAGAAGCAAATCAAAAAACTTACAAATGTAAGGTTTGCGATGAAAATTTCATAAAAAGGAAAACTACTGATAGATATTGCTCTCCAAAATGTGCTATAAGCGATTCTAAGCCTATTTCTAGGGTTTTTACAAAGAAAAGAGTATCTATATCAAATAGAAAATTTGATGCTGTAAAAAGCACCTTAAAATCAAATATTTTAAAAGAGGATGGTTATATAAGTTGTCAACATTGTGGGATTAATAATAGTTTTATGTGGGAAACTCATCATATCATTTATAGGTCTGAAATGCCAAACCATAAATACCTTAACAACCCAAAAAACCTTATTGTTTTGTGCTGTGAATGTCATAGATGGTTTCATGACAAAAAAGACAACAGAAATAGCCTTGTAAAGCAAAGAGGACTAAAAGAATTATTTTCATAAAATTTGTAAAAAATTAGTAAATTTGACATTAAATTATAAAATATGGATATAGTATATAATTGGATATTACAAAATGGGTGTATGGAAACTGCACCTAGTGATGATGGCTTAACAGATGTTGTTAAGTTTATTAATTGGAGAAGGTCAGCAAGACCTTCAATTTTATGACTTGTATCCTCTTGTTTTAAACTAGAATCTGAAGATGCTGATAAAGTTCCACTTGCATCTGCGGTAACTGTTCTACTTGAAATTCCTGCTAATGAACTAAATGTAGCTGCACCTCCTGCTAATAATGTTAAAGCTGCACTTGGATTTTGACCATTATAACTTGTTAATAATCTAATAATTCCTGTACCTGTTGCATCACCTGTTGAAACAATATCTAAAACTCTTGTATAATTATTTGATGCGGGATAGTTTTGAGCATATTTGAAAGCTATTTGTGCTCTATCAGTATTTGCAGAATAAGTTGCTAATCCTGCTGCACCACCATTTTGATTTATTAAAAATCCATTACTACCACCATCGGCTTGAACACTTGAACTAAATGTAGCTGCACCTGTAGAGGCAATTGCTAATTGATTAGTAAAAGTAGAACCATCTTGTGGTGCTAATCCAAAATACATAGTACCACTTGCAGTATTCTTAGTTATATAAGCATCTACTCCTGTTGAATATAATGCTATATGTCCTGTACTTGTAGTATTTGAAACTAATAATTGAGCAGCTCCACTACCTGTAACTTGTAATCTTCTATTTCCTGCTCCTGTTGATGTTGTAGCTCCTATTAATACATTTTCTATGCTTACTAATGCAGATGG
>CAUYTX010000332.1:0-17965 GCA_963575665.1 Gammaproteobacteria bacterium
TACTTGATCGAAATCCTCGCGCTGTTTTTGCAACTGTTCTGAAATCACGGCAGATATTCCAAATTTGAGCGAATCTGCACTACTCAAGTTGGATCAAGCAGGTATTGTTTCCATTGGTGCAGAAGTCGGCCCTGGTGACATCTTGGTTGGAAAGGTTACGCCAAAAGGGGAAGTTCAGCTTTCTCCGGAAGAGAAGTTGTTACGCGCTATCTTTGGAGAAAAGGCTTCTGACGTAAAGGATAGCTCTTTGCGAGTACCTTCTGGAATGAATGGTACTGTTATTGATGTCCAGGTCTTTACTCGAGACGGTATTGATAAGGATAGTCGCGCAAAGTTAATCGAAGAAGCAGAACTTTTGCGCATCAAAAAAGACCTTCAAGATCAATTACGCATCAAAGAAAACGATACTTATCAGCGCATTGAGCGAATGCTGATAGGCAAGATTTCCGATGGTGGACCAAAAGGTCTGCGGGTTGGCACGAAGATTACTGCCGAGTATTTAGCGGGTTTGCCTCGCACTAGTTGGCTAGACATTCGTCTTCGAACCGAAGAGGCGAGGACACAGCTAGAATTGATTTCAGAACAGTTGCAAAAACAGCGCGAGGATTTCGATCAAGTACTTAAGGAAAAGCGCGAAAAGCTCACGATGGGAGATGACATGTCTCCTGGAATTCGGAAGATGGTCAAGGTCTATTTGGCCGTTAAGCGTCGCGTGCAGCCCGGGGACAAGATGGCAGGCCGTCATGGGAACAAAGGGGTCGTTTCTATGATCGTTCCAGTGGAAGATATGCCTTTTATGGAGGATGGTACTCCAGTAGACATTGTCTTGAATCCTCTTGGAGTGCCTTCACGAATGAACGTGGGTCAAGTATTAGAGACCCACCTAGGTTGGGCTGCTAAGGGTCTAGGACAGATGATCGGTAGGATGCTGGACGACCGTGCCAACATCAATGAAGTGCGGTCATTTTTAGAGCGTATGTATAACGAGACGGGCGGTATCCAAAGGGTCGATCTCAACGCTATGACTGACGAAGAGGTAGTGGTGTTAGCAGAACACCTGAGGCAAGGGGTTCCGATGGCCACTCCAGTATTTGATGGTGTCAGTGAGCGTGAGATTAAAAATTTACTAGAAATGGCCGGTTTGCCTCGCAGTGGACAAACGATGTTGCGAGACGGGCGTACTGGAGAATTGTTCGATCGCCAGACCACCATCGGCTACATGTATATGCTCAAGCTGAATCACTTAGTGGACGACAAGATGCACGCTAGGTCGACTGGTCCCTATAGTCTAGTGACCCAGCAGCCCTTGGGAGGCAAAGCACAGTTTGGAGGCCAACGCTTTGGCGAAATGGAGGTCTGGGCACTCGAATCCTATGGTGCTTCCTATACCCTTCAAGAGATGCTGACCGTAAAGTCAGACGATGTCGGTGGGCGAACGAAAATGTATAAGAACCTCGTCGAAGGGAACCACCACATGGAAGCCAACATGCCGGAATCCTTTAACGTGTTGATTAAAGAAATCAAAGCACTGGCCATCGATATCGAATTGGAACAGCGTAAGTAAACGCGTTTCAAACCTTCCAAAATTTTGCCTATCTCTTCCGACCAGAAGGGATGGGCAAGTGCGTAGACACGACTCCTAGAGATCGTGCTCAAAGGAGACTTTCTTGAAAGATTCTCTCTTCCAACCATTTAAACAAGGTAGCCAGGTAGAAGACTTCGATGCCATTCGCATCGGATTAGCTTCACCAGAGATGATTCGTTCTTGGTCATACGGAGAAGTAAAAAAGTCAGAAACCATCAATTATCGCACTTTTAAACCGGAGCGAGACGGATTGTTTTGCGCCAAAATCTTTGGCCCTACCAAGGACTATGAATGCTTGTGTGGGAAGTACAAACGACTGAAATACCGAAATGTGGTGTGTGAAAAATGCGGAGTAGAAGTCACCTTGGCTAAAGTGCGTCGAGAACGCATGGGCCACATTGAGTTGGCTTCTCCTGTTGCCCATATTTGGTTCCTCAAGTCATTGCCGTCACGCATGGGTCTCTTGTTAGACATGTCCTTACGTGACATTGAGCGAGTACTCTACTTTGAGGCTTTTGTTATCATCCATCCTGGTACTTGCCAAAAATTTACTCGTGGCCAGATACTCAACGATCAGGAATATGTAGAAGCAGTTGCAGAATACGGCGAAGAGTTTAAAGCTCTCATGGGTGCGGAGGCCATTTACGAGATTTTGCGTGCAATGAACCTCCAGCAGGAAATTATTAAGCTTCGCGAGGAAATCCCAAGCACTGCGTCCGACGTAAAAGTCAAAAAGCTGACAAAACGCCTCAAACTCATAGAAGCTTTTATAGATTCTGGAAATGATCCCTCTTGGATGATCTTAAAGGTTTTGCCAGTTCTTCCACCAGATTTACATCCTTTGGTACCTCTGGATGGTGGGCGATTTGCCACTTCTGACTTAAACGACTTATATCGGCGAGTCATCAACCGGAACAACCGTCTAAAACGTCTTTTGGATTTGAGTGCTCCTGACATCATCGTGCGAAATGAAAAGCGGATGCTTCAGGAGGCAGTGGATGCCCTTCTCGACAATGGTCGGCGTGGAAAAGCGATCACGGGTTCGAATAAGCGACAGCTCAAATCCCTTGCGGACATGATCAAGGGCAAACAGGGACGCTTCCGACAAAACTTGCTCGGTAAACGTGTTGATTATTCTGGTCGATCCGTGATTGTAGTAGGTCCCACCCTGAAGTTGCACCAGTGCGGTCTTCCAAAGCGGATGGCATTAGAGCTTTTCAAACCTTTTGTTTTTAGTAAGTTAGACCGAAGTGGTCGGGCCGGAAGCATCAAGGTTGCCAAGAAGATTGTTGAGCGCGAGGAGCCAGAGGTTTGGGATATCCTAGAAGAGGTGATCCGAGAACATCCGGTCATGCTCAATCGTGCGCCCACTCTGCACCGATTAGGCATTCAGGCCTTTGAGCCAGTGTTAATTGAGGGAAAGGCAATCCAATTACATCCGTTGGTTTGCGCAGCCTTTAATGCAGACTTCGACGGTGATCAAATGGCTGTCCATGTGCCACTCTCTCTGGAGGCACAATTAGAAGCACGGGTATTGATGATGAGCACCAACAACGTGCTCTCTCCGGCCAATGGAGAACCGATCATCGTGCCTTCGCAAGACGTGGTATTGGGTTTGTACTACATGACTCGGGATCGGATCGGTGCTAAAGGCGAGGGGATGTGCTTTGCCGATTACGAAGAGGTACATCGTGCCTATGAAAACCGTGTTGTAGACCTCCACGCTCGGGTGCAAGTTAGGATCGAGGAAGAAAACAAAGAAGGAGAGCGGAGTATTCGTCGAGTCGAGACCACCGTAGGCCGCGCACTGCTCCATAGCTTAATTCCAAAACGTCTTCCTTTTGGATTGATCAACAGGCCTTTGTCGAAAAAGGCTATTTCTCAGTTGATTAATGTCTGCTATCGACAGTTGGGTCTCAAAGAAACTGTGGTGTTTGCAGACCATTTGATGTACACCGGTTTTACCTACGCCACTAGATCCGGAATGTCTATTTCCATTGACGACATCATGGTTCCGGAAGAAAAACAAGCAATCTTGGATCGTACAGAAGAAGGGGTCAAAGAAATTGACCAGCAGTACACTTCTGGATTAGTGACCTACGCGGAACGCTACAACAAAATTGTAGACATTTGGTCGCGCACCAGTGATTCTGTCGCTAGAGCGATGATGACTAACTTAGGTACGGAACAGACTCAGTTATCTAGTGAACATGTTTTTAAGAACTGGTCAGATGCTGAAATTAGGCGCATAGAAGCAGAAAGAAAGCCTGGCGACGAAGCCGGGTACCTAGAGGCAATTCGCCCCGTTTTGGATGCGCGTATCAGCGGAGAATTGCCAAAGGGAGCCAAAACGATTGATTCTGTGAGGCAACCCTCTTTTAATTCCATCTACATGATGGCAGACTCTGGCGCGCGTGGTTCCGCAGCACAAATTCGGCAATTAGCAGGCATGCGCGGATTGATGGTCAAACCAGACGGGTCAATCATTGAAACACCCATTACCGCGAGTTTCCGAGAAGGTCTCGATGTCCTAGAGTACTTTATTTCAACCCACGGTGCTCGAAAAGGGTTAGCCGATACTGCACTTAAAACAGCAAACTCTGGTTACTTAACACGTCGCCTTGTTGATGTTGCGCAAGACCTCGTAGTGACTGAGATCGACTGCCACACCGAAAAAGGACTCATGATTTCTTCTTTGGTTCATGAAGGGGATGTGATTGAGCCTCTTCGGGATCGAGTGTTGGGGCGAGTAGTCGGAGAGGATGTTTTGGTTCCCGGAACGGAAGAGGTTTTGATCCCCATTGGTACGTTACTAGATGAGGCGTCTGTAGAATTACTGGAAAAACATGCCATTGAGCAGATTGGCATTGTCCGTTCTCCAATTACGTGCGAAACCCGTCATGGCATCTGCGCTAGTTGTTACGGTCGTGACTTAGGTCGGGGACATTTGGTTAATGTCGGAGAAGCAGTAGGTGTGATTGCCGCACAATCCATTGGTGAACCGGGTACGCAGCTCACTATGCGTACTTTCCACATTGGTGGTGCTGCGTCACGTGCAGTGGCAGCCAACAACGTTCAGGCTAAATCCAAAGGAAAAGTTCGTTTCCACAACGTTAAAGTAGTACGCAACAGTGATGGTAACTGGGTGGCAATATCGCGCTCTGGAGAACTTGCGGTCATCGATGAACATGGGCGCGAACGCGAACGTTACAAGATTCCTCATGGGGCAACTTTATCTGTAAGAGACGGGGAAGAAGTCCAGGTAGGACAAGTAACGGCCATGTGGGATCCCCACACTCGCCCGATCATCACGGAAGTAGAAGGTATTCTGCGTTACAAAGAGTTGCAAGAAAGTACCTCAAGTAGCCAAACAGATGTGGTGACTGGACTTTCTTCCTTGGTGATTACTGATCCAAAACTACGCAGTTCTTCGGCTAAAGACTTGCGCCCAACGCTTAAACTAGTCGATACCAATGGTGCAGATATCATTGGGAGCACGGGTTTGCCTGTGCAATACGAACTTTCCGCTGGGGCTATTGTGAGCGTAGAAGATGGTGCTCGGGTTAGAGCGGGAGACGTATTGGCGCGCACGCCCCAAGATTCGACAAAGTTTCGAGATATCACGGGGGGCTTGCCACGTGTAGCAGACCTCTTTGAAGCTCGTCGCCCTAAAGACCCTGCAGTTCTTGCAGAGATTTCTGGGGTCATTAGTTTTGGTAAGGAAACCAAAGGTAAACACCGCCTGATTATTACTCCCACCGATGGGAGTGAGCCTCACGAGGAGTTGATTCCTAGGCACCGCACGATTGTCTTTCTGGCAGGAGAGAGCGTCGAAATGGGGGAGTTCTTAGTAGAGGGCACTCCGGTTCCTCAAGACACTCTCCGCTTACTTGGAGTCCAAGCACTAGCCAGGTTCATCATTGAAGAAGTGCAAGCGGTTTATCGACTCCAAGGTGTGAAGATTAACAACAAGCATATCGAAGTTATTATTCGACAAATGCTGAGGAAAGCAGAGATTGTAAACCCCGGGGATACACGTTTCCTTTCCGGTGAACAGGTAGATCGAGCGCGCGTTTTAGAAGAGAACGAAAAGATGTTGGCGCAAGGCAAGTTGCCTGCTAGATTCAATTTGATGTTGCTAGGGATTACTAAAGCCTCGCTCGCCACGGAATCTTTTATTTCGGCAGCTTCGTTCCAAGAAACCACTCGAGTTCTCACGGAAGCGGCTGTCAACGGCAGAAGGGACGAATTGCGTGGTCTCAAGGAAAACGTGATTGTAGGCCGATTGATTCCGGCTGGAACAGGATTAGCGTACCATAAAGAACGTCAACGACGACGCGAGTTAGCATCTTCTGCGAGTGCGGAAGGTACTTCTAAGAAGGATAGCGGGTAACTGAATTAAGACGCCGCCAAAACCGTAATCGTGGTTTTGGCGAATTTTTAGTTAATTAGTTGCGCGAAAACTTCGCCTTCTGGAGCGGACTTTAGAAATGCACAAAATCGGGATGCTCATTAGCAGTAAGAACGGTTTTTTGCGGGATTGACCTTTGTGGCGTTGCAAGATTTTTCACCTTCTTGGAATCTGCTCGCACTTTAGTAGATCGCCTCTCTTGGTCCGCAACTACAAAGAAAGACATGGTTTGCTGAAGATTAGCTGCTTGAGATGACATTTCTTCCGCAGTGGCTGCCAGTTCCTCAGAGGAAGAAGCGTTCTGTTGGGTGATTTGGCTCACTTGCAACATGGCACTATTAATCTGGTTGACCCCACTATTCTGTTCTCCAGAGGCTGCAGTAATTTCCTGAACTAAATCTGCGGTTTGACGCGTAGCAGGCACTATTTCGTCTAAGAGTTTTCCTGCGCGTTCTGCTAATCCTACGCTGTTGGCTGCCAATTCTCCAATTTCTCGAGAAGCTACTTGGCTTCGTTCAGCGAGTTTCCGAACTTCCGCAGCAACGACAGAGAAACCTTTCCCGTGTTCCCCGGCACGCGCTGCCTCAATAGCAGCATTGAGTGCAAGAAGATTAGTTTGATACGCAATATCGTCGATAATCCCAATCCTCTTGGCAATTTGTTTCATGGCTGCAACGGTCTCCGTAACTGCCTTTCCTCCTTCAGCAGCTTTCTTATTCCCTTCTGCAGAGATACCATCCGCCACTTTCGAATTCTCTGTATTTTGTTTGATAGAAGCGTTCATTTGTTCGATAGAACTTGAAATTTCTTCAACTGAAGCAGCTTGTTCAGCACTGGTTTGGGAAAGTGCTTGTGCAGTAGAAGAAACTTGATTAGCTGCATTGACCAATTCTATGGCCGTATTGTTGACTTCAGTAATAGTACCTGCAAGTTTTAGAATGGTACTATTGACCGTTGAACAAAGTTCTTGTAATTGACCCTTATATTCTGCAGAAATGGTTTTAGTCAAATTACCATTTTCAACCGCGACCATGGCCCGAGTAATTTCGTTGACTGGCCCAACGACAGCCTCCATAACTGCATTGAGACCGCCAACAATCTTCCGAAAATCTCCTTGATGGCGTGTGGCATCAGCACGGACGTCCAGTTTCCCTTCTACTGCGGATTGTGCTAATAGCTGAGTATCTGCAATGAGCATCCGAATGTTGGATCGAATCTTTTCCATGGTCTCATTGATAAACCGTTGTTTGCCAGGAAAAGTCTCCAGGGGTTCACCCAAGTTTCCTTCTCCGAAAGCCTGTGCACAGATCATAGTTTTTTTGCTGATCGTAATATGGCCCATCACCATATTATTAAGACCTTCTGCTAGAGACTGGTAAGCACCATGGAATTTGTGGCTATCTACTCGCAAGTCGATTTCTCCACGCTCGTGTCCAGTTGCCATTCGACTCATTTCTTCGATCAGCTGGGATAGAGTAGCTACCATTCGGCGCATAGCTCCAAGCATCTGTCCAGTTTCATCTTTCGCGTCACTATCCAATTTGACATTCAAGTTGCCTACTGCCAATCCATCTGCGGCATGCATGGCCTGTTGAATCGATTGCGTAATGCCTCGAATAATGAACCATCCAAGACCTCCTATTAAAAAAATGGCAAAAAGGGAAATTACGATCGACAATACGAAAGCCTCGTGTTTTGCAGAAATTGCTTCCTCTGCTTTCTGTTTTGCTAGATCCTCATTGTATTTCATGTGGTCGACTAAGAGACTATTCAACTTCTCCGCTGTAGGTGCCATTTTACTAAGAAGGTCTCTGGCCTGATCTTCTTTTTTAGCACGAGAAAGTGCAAGAACGGGTTCGAGTTCATTGAGATACTCTAGGTACGCAGTCCGATTTGCATTGAGCATCTTCTTGTCCTGTTCAGAATACAGCAATCTCTCATATTCTCGAAATGCGTTCTCAACCCCGACTTTCGCTTGCGTAATCTTCGATTCAATTTCTATTTGTTTTTCAGCATCATTATTGAGGACGTGACGATAAGCACGCACTCGCAGACGGCTAAATTCTTCCATGGTGTCGCTGAGGAATAAAATCGATGGAACAGAATTGGTATTTGCAAAATTGGCCGAATCATAGACACGGTTTATTTGCAATTCTGCGATCGTCGAAAGAATAAGAATTCCGATCAAAGCAGTCAAAACTAAAGACGAGATCTTTTTTGCAATGCTCATCAAGCTGTCTCCTGTGAAAAATCAACACTGTGCCTTATCTGGACGCTAATAGTGTTTTTCCTGGGGTGTTCCGCGGGAGTACTCGGCCTGCTTCCCTAGACAAAGCAGTTCGGACTAAACCAGGCACGTCAAGAATTAAAGCAACTTGCCCACTACCAAGAATGGTAAATCCACTGATCCCTTGAAGAGCTTTGAATAATTCCCCAAGTGGACGAATCACGGTTTGGAATTCTCCATGTAACGTATCGACCACTAAACCTACGTGATGTCCAGAATTGCGTACTACTACCACATTCTGCCGTTGTACAGAACGAATCAACAAATCAGGATCTTCCAAATAAATCTCAGAGGATTTTTCTGTTGGTGGGGCATCTGGGATCTCAAATACTTGTTTTAATCGGATAAACGGGAGAACTTCTCCGCGCAAGTTAAAGATATCTTTTCCTCTGGCGGCAGTGATCTCTACTTCTGAGAGCTCAACACACTCTACAACCATTTCTAAAGGAATGACAAAAGAGGAAGTACCCACCGCCACTAAAAATCCGTCAATAATCGCCAGTGTTAGAGGTAATCTAATTCGCACCGTTGAACCTCTTCCTTGTACGCTTTCGATTTCTACTTGGCCACGCATGGCTACCACATTCCTTCGAACTACATCCATGCCGACGCCTCTGCCAGACAAATTATTGACTGTGGCAGCGGTGCTGAATCCTGGTTCAAAAATAAGATCGTAGATTTCACGTTCAGAAAGAGATTGTTCCGGTTTAACCAAACCTCGTTCGATTGCTTTTTCGAAAATTTTTTCTTTGTCGAGTCCGGCACCATCGTCGGAAACTTCAATTACGATGTTTCCAGAATCATGGTAAGCATTCAAAAAAACTGTACCTTGTGCTGGTTTCCTACAGGCACGACGAACTTCAGCGGATTCGATTCCATGATCCATAGAATTACGCACTAGATGCGTTAGTGGATCACCAATTTTTTCCACCACCGTTTTGTCCAATTCCGTATCTGCACCATGAATTTCTAACAGAATATCTTTTCCCAACTCTTTAGAAACATCATGAACTACGCGTTGAAATTTATTGAAAGTGGCTCCGATGGTTACCATGCGCAAACTTAGTGCAGAATCTCGCACATCTTCAATTAAACGAGACATCACCGCAGCGGCTTCTAATAATTCAGAGCCACCTCCGCGCTTTGCTACTAAGTTGATACTAGCACTCGCAATAATCAATTCTCCAATTAAATCGATATGTTGATCTAACTTTTTAGCATCAATCCGAATAAGGCCACTTTCATTATTCTTTTGAACTTTGGATTGTTTTTGTTTTTCGAGTGCTGCTTCTACGACCGCAGGGCGAACTACTTGTTGTGCAACTAAAACTTCACCAATGACCGGGGTAGGTTGCCCACTGTCACGAATAGTGGATTGTACTTTCAAAGCACTTGCCAACTCATTAGCAGTAAGTGTTCCACATCGAACGAGGAGATCTCCAAGTCTCAAATCTTCTCCGGGAATATCCCGAATTAAATCAAGGTAATCTGAAATTTTACTATGCGGAGGGAGAATGCGAATATTGGCGTCATCTCGGACAAAAGCAAAAGCCTCCTCAATCATTGCTTTGTCTGCCGAAGTTTCAAATCCAATCTCAAAACCCAGATAGCAATCTTCCGGATCTAATTCTGAGAGAGGTGGCACCATATCCGTAAGTGTCACTATGTGCGCAATGGATCCAAAAGTTTTTAAGTAACGAATAAAAGCAAGTGGATCCATTCCATTTTTAAGAACGCCACGTCCAAATCGTAAAGAAATATGCCAATGAGCACCAGCAGCAGGAGAACTTTTTTCTCCCATTTTATCTTTTTCTAAAACTGCAACTTGTGCCGTTGGAATAGAATTTCCTGGTAAATCCTGAGCTAGATAAGACAACAATTTTTGTACTAAAACATCGCCATCTTTATGAACTTCTGCTGGGGGGTCTTGATGGGAAGCAACGTATTCGACTAACCTACTAAGATGATCTCTAACTTCAAGTAATCTAGCTATTAAATCCGTAGTAATTTTTAATTCTCCACTACGGACTTTATCAAGTACACTTTCCGCAACATGGGTAAAACCAACTATATGGTCTAACCCGAATAACCCTGCTGATCCTTTAATGGTATGAGCCACACGAAAAAGTGCATTGAGTGTGTCAATATCGTCTGGAGTCTGCTCAATGTGCAGCAGAATGGATTCCATTTGTTCTAATAATTCACGGCTTTCTATAAGAAATATGCCTAAGGCTTCTACTAGAGCATCATCAAAGTTCACGAAACGGCCCCTTTTTGAATAAATACTGGATCCCCAAAAAAGCCGACAAGGTCACAAAGATCAAGAACTCGAATTACTGCTGAGCTATGACCTACAAAACGGAGCGGCAATCCATGATCAGCTGCCATTTTTTTCACTGCGATCATCAACTGTAAACCGGCACTGTCAATTTCCGTGACACCTGTCAAATCAATTTCTATGCCCACGCTGTTAGAAAGGGGTTCTAACAATCTTGTGGCGATGTCTCGAATCGTGAAAATAGTCATTTCTCCGTCAAGAGAAATAAGAGCGGAAGGGCCAGAGGAAACTTGGCTCATGATTTAGCATCCTTGCCTAGTTTAATCATAAGTCGCAAATCATTTTTGGAATCTGCGTAATTGAGTGCATCCGTTTCGGAAATAATATTTTTTTGATATAGCTCATATAAAGATTGATCAAAAGTACGCATTCCTTCTTCTCCAGATCTCCGCATGACTTCTTTAATGCCGTGAATCTCTCCTTTGAGCAATAAATCTGCCACCACGGGTGAGTTAACTAAAACCTCTACCGCTGCTTGCCTTCCCCGACCATCACGCTTCGGAATTAAACGCTGAGCAACGATTGCTTTCAAATTGAGAGAAAGATCTAAAAACAATTGTTGCCGCCGATCTTCTCCGGGAAAAAAATTGACAATGCGTTCTAGTGCCTGATACGCAGTAGTGGCGTGCAAAGTAGACAAGCATAAATGACCAGTTTCGGCAAACATAAGCGCGTGCTCCATGGTCTCTCTGGCACGAATTTCTCCAATGAGTATGACATCAGGTGCCTGACGCAAAGTATTTTTCAAAGCCGCCTCGTAGGAAATGGTGTCTACACCTACTTCTCGTTGGGTAACTACACAACCTGCATGTGGATGAATGAACTCAATGGGATCTTCAACAGTGACGATGTGACCACTGGAATTTTGATTGCGGTATCCAACCATTGCCGCTAAAGAACTTGATTTTCCTGTCCCAGTACCTCCGACAAAGATGATTAATCCACGTTTGGTCATGGAGATCTCTTTGAGCACCGACGGCATTCCCAATTCTTCCAAAGTGGGAATACGTGTTTCAATGCGACGCGCCACCATGCCTACGTGATTTCTTTGGCGGAATACGTTAATTCGAAATCGGCCAAGTGTCGGTGTACCCGTTGAAAAATTACTTTCATGGGTACGTTCGAATTCACTCCACTGCGTATCACTCATCACGGAACGGACAAGCTCGTAGACCTGCTCTGCGTTTAGTGCATTTTGAACAATGGGAGCAAGCCGCCCATCTACCTTCAAGGTAGGTGGTATGTCTACAGTGATAAATAAATCCGAGGCGCGTTTATACGCCATCAATTTTAAGAGTGCGTTGAAATCCATAATTTAGAAAGATTCTTTATTCTGTGCGCGAGTACGTGCATCTGCTTTTGTGATTAAACCTCGAGCTACTAAGTCCATCAGATTTTGGTCCAAGGTCTGCATACCCTCTTTACGAGCTGTTTGAATAGTCGCGTACATCTGAGGAATTTTGTTTTCTCGGATCAAGTTTCGAATTGCAGGGGTTCCAATCATGATTTCATGCGCTGCAACACGACCGCCACCCACTTTCTTTAGCAGTACTTGGGAGATTACTGCGCGCAAAGATTCTGAGAGCATAGACCGAATCATTTCCTTTTCGGCAGCGGGAAACACATCTACGATACGATCAATTGTTTTCGCTGCTGAGCTGGTGTGTAAAGTACCGAACACTAAGTGGCCAGTTTCTGCAGCGCTGATGGCAAGACGAATCGTCTCAAGATCTCGCATTTCACCCACGAGGATGATATCCGGATCCTCACGTAATGCAGACCGAAGTGCTTCCGAAAAACCATGAGTATCTCGGTGCACCTCACGTTGATTCACCAAACATCTCTTGCTCTCATGTACGAATTCAATAGGGTCTTCAATCGTTAAAATATGGCCATATTCGGTTCTATTTTTGTAATCTACCATTCCTGCCAAAGTAGTCGATTTCCCAGAACCAGTAGGGCCGGTGACCAAAACCATTCCACGAGGATTATCGGCAATCTTTTTGAATATCTCAGGTGCTTTCAGCTCTTCTAAACTTTTGATGACAGAAGGAATGGTTCGAAAAACAGCCCCTGCACCTCGATTTTGATTAAAAGCGTTGACACGAAAACGCGCCAATCCCGGTATTTCAAAGGAGAAGTCAGCCTCTAATTTTTCTTCGTAATCCTTCCTTTGTCGGTCGTTCATGATATCGTATATGAGAGCGTGAACTTCTTTATGGTCTAGTGCGGGAATGTTCACTTTTTTGACCTCCCCATGTACTCGAACCATCGGTGGTAACCCTGCGGAAAGGTGAAGGTCAGAAGCATCGTTTTTGACGCTGAAGTTCAGTAATTCAGAGATGTCCATGATAAACCCCGGTGACACGCGGACTTAAACTAGTGTATCGGAAATTAGAAAAAAATATGAATTTCATGCAACAACGCGCACAACTTCTCGCTAGGCTCCGCGCTGCAGAACGAGTGGCAGGACGCTCCGCAAACAGTGTACAACTTTTAGCGGTAAGCAAGACACAACCTGCCTCTAGTGTACGCATCTTGGCGGAGGCCGGTCAGTCCTCTTTTGGAGAAAATTATTTACAAGAAACGCAAGAAAAACTTTTGTTATTATCTGACTTAAACCTAGAATGGCATTTTATTGGCCCTCTTCAAAGCAATAAGACACGTTCTGTGGCATCTATTTTTTCTTGGGTGCATAGTGTTGATCGTTGGAAAGTAGCACAACGGTTGAGTGATCAGCGTCCTGCGGAGCTTCTGCCTCTGAACATTTGTTTAGAAGTAAATGTCAGTGGAGAAAAAAGCAAATCAGGTGTGACACCTGCAGACCTAATGGAGTTGGCAAAGGCGGTCGTTTCACTTCCGAGGTTACGACTTCGGGGGCTCATGACGATTCCAAATCCTCTACCAGAAGGAATCAGTGAACTTGAAGCTCGAGCACCTTTTCGTATTCTGCGTGAACACTTCGAAACACTCCGTAGGCAAGGCATTGATCTTGACACTCTATCGATGGGGATGTCGGATGATTTAGAGGCCGCAATCGCTGAAGGTGCAACCATGGTGCGTGTTGGAACCGCGCTTTTTGGCAAAAGATCAGAAGTTAAGGTCTGACAACATACCTACTTAACCAAGCTGAAATCCTTGGTACTGCAGCATCCTCTTCTACCCCACTGAAGAGATGGTCAGCACCTGGTAACAAAATTTGGACATAAGGCCTGTCTCGATTGCGGCGTCCAACCGCAGCGCGGACAAGAGCGTTTTCTCGCTCTGCTAAAGCGTCATGTTCCCCGTAAAGATCCAAGATGGGCACGTTGACCTTTTCAATCAGTTTTAGGATATCCATGCCTTTTGGAGGAATACCGGGTACGCCCGCTCCCAATAAAATAAGACCACGTACTGGAGATTTTTCCTTTAGTTCCGAGACACAAGTCGCAGCTGCTATTGCGCCAAGACCATGTCCCAATATTACGAGCTTTTCAGTTAGCTTCCGACCAGAAAGCCAAACAATGGCTGACTGGAGACGCGCGCAAGCCAGCGGTAAAACAGGGACTGTTTCGGTTGGCCCCACTTCTTCTATTAAAGTAGGCAACTGCACTGCTAAGGTGTGCCAACCATGGTGTGCCAACGCAATACGCAAGATACCGATTGGTGCCCCGTTAAGGTGGGTGTCAAAAGTAGGCAAAAGGATGA
Source organism: Gammaproteobacteria bacterium (assembly GCA_963575665.1). Lineage (GTDB taxonomy): Bacteria > Pseudomonadota > Gammaproteobacteria > CAIRSR01 > CAIRSR01 > CAUYTX01. The sequence goes on from CAUYTX010000332.1 coordinate 14,309, forward strand.
TCGTGCCGTAATCAGACCGACCAGCCGCCCGAAAATAAATAGCTATCGACTGTCCAGTAGAAGACGTAAGTTTTATGACTTCTTCACCTAACCAACTCCGTGGTGAGAACTGTTCCGCCCAACCTTGTTCTTGAGAAAGGTCAATAGAAGCAGACCAAGCCGCGGCTTCTAATGACGAGAACCAAGTGATTGCTATCCAAAAAAACAAAAATTGGGTAGACTTGCTTTTATTGTTTAGAAAGGTCAAATCCGCCATGGCAAACTATTTGATTGCGCCCTCTATTTTATCTGCCGATTTCGCTCGTTTAGGTGACGAAGTGAGAGATGTCCTCGCCTCCGGGACAGATATCGTACATTTTGATGTGATGGATAACCATTATGTACCGAATCTGACCATCGGGCCGTTAGTTTGCGAAGCACTCCGAAAATATGGCGTCACTGCGCCTATTGACGCTCATTTAATGGTCAAACCAGTAGATCGTATTATTCCTGACTTTGCAAACGCGGGGGCAACTTACATTACCTTTCACCCAGAGGCAAGCGAACATATTGACCGAAGCCTTGCACTTATTCGAGAAGTAGGGTGTAAATCAGGGTTGGTTTTTAATCCTGCAACACCTTTGCACTTTTTGGATTATGTCATGGACAAAATAGACATGATCCTACTCATGTCGGTCAATCCCGGATTTGGAGGCCAAAAGTTTATTCCTTCCACTCTTATAAAATTGCGTGAAGTACGTCGCAGGATCGACGAGAGTGGACGTGAAATTAGACTAGAAGTCGATGGTGGAGTAAAGGTAGACAATATTCGATTAATTGCAGAAGCAGGTGCCGATACCTTTGTAGCCGGTTCTGCTATCTTCAACGCAGGGCGTCCAAGTGACTCACACCGCTATGATAGTGTTGTGGTAGCAATGCGTGCCGAATTGGCTTCTGCGGGTCGGTGAGGGTAAATCAGATGAACACCGAAGAACAACTAATTTCGAAAGAAGAGATCATTCTTCACGCCGTTAGAAAGGTTCTAACGCAGGTCATCCGGGATACTGCTGTTGAGCCCGGGATGCTTCACCCCTTGAGCAGTGTCACTCGAGACCAGATCCGCAACTGCTTTCTCCAAATCACGGAGCGTGAGCGAGAACTTGCAGTGCTCGCAGGTAGACCTACGACAGCCCGCCCACGTTTCAAAGACGAGGCACACCCTGTTTTGGAAACAACGATCCCTATCACTGCGATCCAGCGACAGGAGTAAAGCGCGTAAGTCTACTGCCAAGGGCGGTGGTAAGCACCCAGAGTAGTTTGAGAGCCTTCGCTGACTTTAGCCAACTCCGCCATCCACTCTGGTTTTGGAACAAAACGAGTTGGGTCTCGACGACAAGCATCCATCGCAGCGCGCCACACCCGCGTTACTTGACCCACATACGCAGGGCTACGTTGGCGGCCTTCAATCTTGATGGCCTCCACCCCGATGGATTGCAGTTCCGGAAGAATCTCCAAAGTGTTGAGGCTCGTAGGTTCCTCGATCGCGTAGTAAGTCTGCTCTTCTACCTTAAACCTTCCTTTGCACAAAGTAGGATAACCTGCAGGTTCGCCTGCTTGGTAGCGATCAATTAGCACGCCACCGAGTCTCGTGCTACGACCCTCTGGGGTTTCCTCCCAACGGACGTGGCTCGCAGGAGAGCAAGCACCAAAGGTATTAGGAGATCGACCCGTCGCATAAGAAGAAAGGATACAACGTCCTTCTACCATTACACAAAGACTACCAAATCCAAATACTTCTACTGGCACCGGAGAGTTTTCAATTACATGCGCCACCTGTGCCACCGATAGAACCCTAGGCAGCACCACTCTACGAATGCTAAAGGTTCGGTGATAGAACTGAATGGATTCGTAGTTAGTCGAGGAGGCCTGCACGGATAAGTGGCGCGGAAGATTTGGGTGTTTTTCGGTGGCATATTGAAGTAATCCCAAATCTGCCAAGATGAGCGCGTCCACACCCAATTCTGCTGCTTGATCTACTGCTTCCGTCCAACGTTTCCAACCCGAGGGTTGTGGATATGTGTTGATCGCTACAAATAAGCGGCGACGACGACTATGGGCATACCGAACACCTTCTGCGGCGGTCCGAAGGTCAAAATTCAAACCTGCGAAATGGCGTGCATTGGTATCGTCACGAAAACCCATGTACACTGCATCGGCACCATTATCCACCGCAGCCTTAAGTGAAGGTAGGTTTCCTGCAGGACACACGAGCTCCATCATCTATCTCCACCGCGCATCCCGAGGGTTCTATCCTCTTCTGGCATAACTTGTCTTGTTTGCGGAAAAGCTGCGTTTAGATGATTTGAATTGTTGGAGAAGCGATCGCATCTTTTCAATATTTTGGACAATCAAGACACTTGAGCTGGCGGTCTGATGAGCACCCGTGGCAGTTTCATCTGCAACGTTTCCGATGTTTACAATGTTGCGGTTCATTTCCTCGGCAACGGCACTTTGTTCCTCAGCAGCACTGGCAATCTGGGTATTCATGTCAGTAATGGCGAGCACGGCTTGGGTAATGGCAGAAAGAGAAGAACCTGCGCTTGCTGCTTGCTGAACACTGGCTTCAGCCTGACGACGACCTTCCTTCATGGCATTAGCTGCTTCTTGGGCACCAGTCTGGAGCCTTTGGATCATTGACTGGATTTCTGCAGTGGACTGCTGGGTACGGCTTGCTAAGGTGCGTACTTCATCAGCCACCACGGCAAAACCTCTTCCTTGTTCACCAGCACGAGCTGCTTCGATGGCAGCATTCAAAGCCAACAAATTAGTTTGCTCCGCAATGCCACGAATGACATCCAAAATGGAGCCAATGTTGTCGCTATCTGTTTCTAAGCGTTGAATGACACCGGCCACTTGTTCAACAGCGCGTGCCAATTGTCCGATCGTGTCGATGGTTTTTGAAACCACTTGTTGTCCACTGGCTGCCTCGGCCTTGGCGCGATTAGCCGTGTCCGCTGCGGTAGCCGTGTTTCTTGCTACCTCATGCACCGTAGCAGAGACCTCGTGCATCGCATTCGCTGCCTGAGCGATTTCGTTCCTCTGACGTTGCACACCGTGGCTGGTCTGTTCAGCCACCGTGGATAACTGTGAAATCTCCGTCACTAATTTCCCAGCTTCGGCATGAACGCGATCCATTACTTCCTGAAGGCTTTCCATGAGTGTGTTAAATACATGGTTCATTTCTGCGAGGGCAAAACCACCAGCTTCTGGAGCACGAACTGTAAGGTCATGACCTTCGGAGACCTGCAACATGGCATGCTCAAGTTGGGAAACAGCTTGCTGAAGTGTGCGACCGAACCAAACCATGCCTATCATGACTGAAATCAAAATGGCTCCTGAAAGGAGCTCAAATATCCATCGGGTACTCCCCAAAAGATCAAACCCGACTAAAACGGATAGCACTACTGATACACCCACCCCGGTAACCATCGGGATACACTTAGACTGAATAGACGCCATGGAGATTCCTATTATCAATAATGGTTTAAGACAATTCTACACGATCACAAAAAATTACAGGAACATTTTCCTAAATTGGAAATTCCTCCTGTGAAGACCGTTTATACTATGGAGCGAGACAGGGATGTCGAGTGACCCCGCCGATTTAAGCCATGGTGG
>CAUYTX010000333.1:0-45243 GCA_963575665.1 Gammaproteobacteria bacterium
GTTGATGAATATTGTTCAGTCAGATTCCATCATCATTGATCAGCAAGATTCTATCATCATCAAACAAAAGTTAAACATCGGCTATCTGAAGGATGAGAACAAAGTCCTTGTGAAGCAAAATAAAGCCATCTCACGCACTTTGAAGTTGTTTAAGAGTATAAGTATAGGTTTGATTGTTTTAAGCGTTGTCGGATGGCTGAAATAGATTTGTCCAAATTACCCGATGCACTTGATACATACTTGGGTGATGCATCTGAAGGGTCACTCTTGCAACAGATCATCGTTCAATGGTGGAACAAGAAAGTCATCCCACCGATTTGGGCAAACCTTGATGCCAACGGCACAAACGCATCATCCAAACTTCGTCAGTCGTTCATACCAGGTACCATCACCAAGTCACCGACATCCATCAACACAATTCTTCTTGCTGAGGACTATTGGGAATTCATAGAATACGGAAGGAAGCCAACACGAGGAGGACACATTGAAGGCACTCCATACCTTTGGCAGTCGTTAAAAACTTGGATTAGTCAGAAAGGTATCAAACCAGCTGAAGGTCAGACATACGATATACTTGCCAAAGCCATTGCCAAGAAGATTCACCGCAGCGGAACGAAGGCACAACCATTCTTGGAGAAGGCATTCACGGAATCCATTCAAATGGAATTGGTCAACGAATTGAACGCACGATTCGGGGATTTGATATTCTCGGAGGATATAAAAATCTAATTAAAAGTAAATTTTATTTGCATAATAGATAAGTTTATTTTACTTTTGCTCTCGTTATGGATTACACGAAAGCAATAGAAATAATCAAACTTAAACGCAGACAAGGTCTTTATCAGATTGTCGCAAGAAAAACGGGAGTATCACTTCCAACCGTTCGCAAGTATTTAGTTGAGGGAAACATCGTTTCTCCGAAGGCAAAAGCAGTCATTGAGATTGCATTGAGGGAGGTCAACAATGATTGAACTTGCAATCAATGGATGGATTCTTTCCGTTCCTGGTACTCTCAAGCTAGAGAAGTACATCTACACAATTGAAGCCGTTGATCATTGGTTAATTAAAAACCACATTGATGAGCTACAAGAATATGTCAACTCACGCCAAGTTGGATTCGGTGATTGTGTGACTACTGAATTTGATGGCATCAACTCAGAGGCATTCTTCAAAAACGAAGTGGACAAATTCACAGTTCTATTTATGCTCGGACAACAAACTAATTTTTTATAAACCTATGAACAAGTCAGAATCAATCAAGAACATTGCCGGTGCTTTGGTAAACTTCCAAGCAACCGTCAGCAAAGTATCAAAGGAATCCAAGAATCCTTTCTTCAAATCTAAGTATGCAAGTTTGGCGAACATACTGGACACCATCCAAAAGCCATTGAGCGAATGCGGATTGGCAATCACGCAGTTTCCCGATGGAGATGCACTCACGACATTAATCGTTCACGCTGAATCAGGCGAATGGATGGAATCATCCTATGTGATGCCAGTTGCAAAACAAAACGATCCACAAGCAATGGGAAGTGCAATGACCTATGCAAGGCGTTACGCACTCGGCTCAATCCTAAATCTAAACATTGACGATGACGATGACGGAGAGAAAGCAATGGGAAGACAATCAGCACCGAAGCGTGATGAACTCAATCCAAAGCATCCCAGTTGGGCAAAAGCCGTTGAGCATTTGAAGACAGGTGGACTGATGACTGACATCACCAGCAAGTTTGAAGTGAGCGAAGCGAATCAGAAACTTTTAATAGGCGAGAAATGAAACATCAACTTCCAACTATTCACACTAATCTAAACGAAGATGACTGGCAAGATTTAAGGCGGTCACGCTTCACGGCATCTGAAATCCACAAGCTGATGGGAACTCCGAAAAACAAATCGGAGTACCTGTCAGAAACTGCAAAGACATTCATCTTTGAAAAGGCAGCGGAGTACCTAACCGGGCAGAAAGCGGAGATGTATGGCAGAGCATTGGATTGGGGAAAGGAACACGAGAAAGAAGCGTTCCACTACTTTCAACTCCAGTCAGATGGATTCTACACATACTACGGTGCTGAAACCTACACATTCATTACCTATGGAGAATGGGGAGGGTATTCACCTGATGCACTTGGAACACACCTGGTTGAAATCAAATGTCCGTTTAACTCAGGCAACCACCTTCAGAACTCATTCATCACCAACAACGAACAACTCAAATCAAAACGACCCGAATACTATTGGCAAGTGCAAATGGGTTTGATTGCAACGGAGATGACTGAGGGATTGTTCTTGTCGTATGATCCACGAATGCCCATCGGCAAGAAGCTCACGCAAACGCTGATCACTTTGGATGAAGACATCAAGGAAATCATTGACGAGAAGTTGCAGTATGCTGGTGAACTCTTTTTGTCAATCACAAAATAAATCGTTCATTCACCAATTCAAATAGAAAATAAATTTGTTATTGTGAAAGTTAAATTGTTACTTTGATTTATGGATTTGATATTCTTAATCGTAATTACACCCATCACCATTGCGGTGATGTTTGTGTACTGGAAGTTGAAACAATACTTTCGTGAAGTGAATGCAATGCCTGAGGCACAGCCGTATCAATTTGAAAGGGATGAATTCATTCCGCATTTTGACGACTACACTCAGTCACTCTATCAACACAAATTTTACAAAGGAAAAACTAAATAAAAAAATACTATGAATCAAATGCAATTATTTGACCAAATGCCTGAGAGTGATTTGGCAATCTTGAAAAAAGCAATGGGTATCTTGAACAGGTACTTTGATGGAACTTCAACACCAGTTAAGAAAACACGCAACCGAGGGATTCACCGAACCACTCAATTGTGCCTAGATGAAATAAAATCCGCTTACGGCAAAGAATGGATTCTCAGACACGATGTTCTTTTCAAAGAGATCTACATCAAGCACAAGAAATGGGATGTTTCAAATTTGATTAAAAAATATGTTGAACTTAATCTTATTGAAGTTGTGAGGGACACCAAAAACAAAAACAATAACATCATTAAATTTAGATTCTTATGACAACCATCATCATCATCGGACTGGCTTTGTTTCTCGCCATTGCTTTATTCAAAGTCAACGCACTTTCAATAAGGGAAGAAGAACTACAAGAACAGGTAAACAAGTTAAACCGTGATCATTGGGATTTACAAGCTGAGAATCTTAGTATCCGGTCACAAATTCAATCAGCAAATGACCGTGCTAAAACTTGGGAACTACACGCAAACGATTTAATTCAAAGTAGAAAAAATGTTAAAAGCGTTAGTGGTAAAAGCAACGATTAATTTCATTGTCAAGTGGCGAGTGTATTTTGCTGGAGAGCTACTCGCCACCTTTGAAAACGAACAAGATGCCAAAGATTATGCAAACTTCATTGATCAACAAGACAACAACTGAATTCATTTTTGAGTTGTTGTGGGAGAAAGTGCAAAGCGGTGAGCTGCGGTCTGATGTGTACACCACATCAATACTGATGGACATAGAACGACAAGCCAGTCAATACGAACCAGTTATAAGCCAGGAATGGTACAATCAGGGATTTTCAAAAGCAAAAGAAATTTATGAACCAATACATTAAAGCAACGGTAACGGCAGTAATGATTAACCAACCCGAAACAAGGGATTGTGACTTCAAACTGATGACGGTAATTTATAAAGGGATGTGCAACGGCAACGACTTCTTCACGATGTTTGAAGCCAAGCAACTGCCATCCCCCGAAACAATCAGAAGAACACGAGCTCAACTTCAAGAACAGCACGAGTATCTTCGTGGGCAGAACTACCAGTCACGCCAAAGATACACGGTCAAAGTAAAAAAAGATTTGGGATATGAAAGAAATTAAAAATGAATTTTATAAAATACTTTATGATGAATCACCTGGTAAATTTTTAATTCATTTCTATAAAGACAAAAAGTATTTTGAGTGCAATCATATAATGCTTGGTGATGATTGTGCTTTTACCAATGTAATTCTTGATAGTTGTCCAACATTTTATAAGAAGATTAAATATTGCCCATTCACGGGATTGTTATTTGAACTCGTTGCAGAAAATAATGATGTTGTTATTGCGGAAATTTTATCACTTTGTGAAATTGATAATATAAAAAATGTATTAATAAATCGTGTTAATATACAAGGGCAATACAATATCAATGTGTTTGAGATGTATAAAATTTGGAATCAGGTATATTCTATTCACGGCTCAATGTTAGAGGACAGACCAGGTGATCTTGAATCACAAGTTTTAGAACAAAATAGAGATTTGATTTATGAGAAAAGACAAACACCAATATCCAATATTTATTTAATGTATGATAATATAACTCAGCATCACAAAATAGGTATTTCATCAAAGCCAAGTGAACGATATAAAACACTTTTATCAGATAGAAATAGTTTAGAGTTATTAAAGTATTTTCAATGCGAATCTCACAAAGAAGCTCGTCAATTAGAAAGAGCATTGCATCAATATTTTGAAGAACACCGTGATCTTGGAGAATGGTTCAAGTTAAATCATTTAAGCAACGAAGAAATTTTTACTATTTATTATGAAGTTGCCGATGAATTGATGATTGATATTTGTGATCCATCAGATTATTAGTATCTTTGTATCGTTAACGGGAGTATTGCGGATTCCCATCGTTAAAAGATTTTTACCCTGTTGAATTAGTCGCACCGCAATTGCACTAATTTGATGGGGTTTTTTTATGGCTAAAGATAAAAAATCATTTGTACTCTATTGTGATCAACAAGGAGTATTCAACAAACTGCCTGATGAGATTGCTGGTAGATTAATCAAACACATCTTCGCTTATGTGAACGATGAAAATCCACCTTGTGATGATCTACTATTGAGCATCGCATTTGAACCCATTCAACAATCTCTGAAGCGTGACTTGAAGAAGTATGAAGTTTACATTGGTAAACAAAAGGAGAATGGTGCAAAAGGTGGTAGACCAAAGAAGGAAGAAGAAACCCAAAAATCCCAACCCTTTTTTCAAGAACCCAAAAAAGCTGATAGTGTAAGTGTAAATGTAAGTGTAAGTGAAAATGATAATAAAAAACAAAGGGATGTTTTTATCAAACCATCCATTGAAGAAATCAAAACTTATATGACGGAAATTGGAATGACTGATGTATCCGAAAAATGGTTTGACTACTACGAATCAAACGGATGGTTAGTTGGTAAAAACAAAATGAAGAACTGGAAGGCAGCCGTCAGAACTTGGAAGAACAATAATCTTTCAAATAATGCGACTACTCCACAAGTTATCAACCGAAATGTATTTAATTTGAAGGACTATGATGCAAGAACTTGAAGATTACATAATTGGTCAATTACTATTCTACGACCAAACTCGTGCAATGTTGCCGAGAATCAAATCACAATGGTTTGAAAACTCATTGAACAAACGAATCATTGAAACTATGTTGGAGATGTACATCAACAACGATGAGATTGATGTCCTTACTTTGGGAAAGAAGTTCACTCGTGTTGAAATGGTTGCCATTGTTCGTTTGACTCAAGATGTATACGGAATGCCAAACATCAGCAGTCACCTTCCAGCACTTGAGCACAGGTACCTGAAAAAACAACTCATAGAAAATCTTGAGCAGTTGGATTTGACTTGTGACTTGAAAGAGATTCTTTCCAATATGCAAACGATGGTTGACAACACCAAGTTCACTACCATCAATGATCCCGTTCAGATTTCAGCAGTTACCAACAAGACCGTTGATGCAATTATTGAAGCGGTGCAAAGAGGTGACAAGCTCACGGGAAGACAAACGGGATGGGCTGGACTTGACCGGGTATTGGGAGGATGGAACAACGGTGATTTGATTGTGATGGCTGCAAGACCTGGTCAAGGTAAAACGGCACTTGCTTTGTCGCTGATGTATGACTTCGCCAAGATTGGTGGAAAGGGATTGTTCTTGTCGCTGGAGATGAGCAACGAGCAACTTGTCAAAAGATACTTGTCGTTGATCACCGACCTTGCAAACTGGAAGATTCGGAATGCCAACCTTCGGGAATTTGAGGTGCAACAACTTATCAATTCAGCTAACAATCAGACGGTGCAATTCTTCATTGACGATGATCCGAACTGCTCCATTCAGCAAATCAAATCCAAAGCAAAGATTCACAAAGCAAAACACGGACTTGAACTTTTGGTGATTGATTACATCCAGTTGATCAAAGGGACAAAGACAAACCGAGAACAAGAGATTGCAGAGATATCAAGAAACCTAAAATTGCTTTCTAAGGAACTAAACATCACAGTCATAGTGTTGGCTCAGTTATCACGCAAATGTGAGGAGAGAGCGGATAAAAGACCTATGCTCAGCGATATCCGTGAGAGTGGTTCAATAGAACAAGATGCGGATGTTGTGATGTTTCCATTTCGCCCGGCTTACTATTCAGGTGAGAAGCTCCAGCAAGAAGAAGCCGAATTGATTATCGCAAAGAATAGGCACGGTGAATGCTACACGATTAAAACGACATTCATCGGTGAACGCACAATGTATGAAGAACGACTATGAGACACGGTTCATTGTTTAGCGGAATAGGTGGGTTTGATTTAGCAGCCGAGTGGATGGCATGGGAGAATGTGTTCCATTGCGAATGGATGGAGTTCCCACGAAAAGTATTGGACTATCACTTTCCAAATGCGGATAGTCACATTGATATATGTAAAACTGATTTCACAAAATATGCAAACACAATTGACATTCTTACTGGAGGATTTCCTTGCCAACCATTCTCACTTGCCGGAAAAAGAAAAGGCACGGATGATGAACGCTACCTGTGGGGCGAAATGCTACGAGCAATTCAAGAAATTAAACCGAGATTCGTCATCGCTGAAAATGTCTTTGGTATCACGAATATTGATGGCGGATTGGTATTCCAGCAGGTGTGCCTTGACTTGGAAACTGAAGGGTACGAAGTTCAGCCGTTTATTATTCCAGCTGCAGCCAAAAACGCTCCGCATCGCAGAGACCGATGCTGGTTTATTGCTACCAACTCCAACTGCAATGGATTCAACCAACGCAACAGTAACAATGAAATCAACACAAGTCAAGGAGGGGAGTATGCACTCGGTGACATTGAGCAGATTTCTCTTGACTCCAAGTGCATCGGACGGACTGAGATCAGGGATGACAATGGAGAGTTTGAGAAGACACAACAAGCCGAATGCGGAGAACAGCAATTTAGCGGAGCAAATAGCACACAAAGTTGGTGGAGGGACTTCCCAACTCAACCCCCGATTTGTGGCGGAGATGATGGGATTCCCGACAAACTGGACGGAATTACCTTTCCAAAATGGAGAGCAGAATCAATCAAAGGATATGGGAACGCCATAGTTCCACAAATTGCCTATCAACTTTTTCAAATAATAAACGACCTATGAACTACCACCAGGAAACCCACTTACTCAAACAAGAAGTCAAACGCCTTCGGGGTGTTGTTGCCGAACTAAATCAGAAACGAATTGACGAGATCAAGAAACTCAAAGAAGAGATTGTCAACCCAAGATGCAAGATAAACGAGATTGATGCGGAATGGACTGAAGCAATGCGAGTGGTTGCAATCGTCTATGATGTCACGCCTGATGCTATCATTGACAAGGTTCGCACTCAAAACATTATGGATGCTCGGCACTTGTTTTGCTATCTTTGTAGGAAGCATTTGAAGATGACCTATCTTTCCATCGGCAACATTCTTCATCGTGATCACTCAACCATCATCAACTCCGTACAAGTGTACGAATCTCTCATAGAATATGACCGAACAAGTAACAAACTATATGTTGAAGCTTTATCCTTACTGGGTCTGCATCTGCACGAAAGGTCTAAGCTCGTCAATACATATAGCCCAATCTGAAGAAGAAGCATTGAAGGTCAAGAAAAAATACGAAAAAGATGGTTATATTTGCATTATTGAAAAGAAAAGTTGACAAAAGCGGATATCATATTGGAGTTATCCAAAGCCGATTGGCTACGGAAAGCAACGAAGAACATCGCTAAGAACACCGAACTTGCCAATGAATTATACCAATACTTTTTTTTGACCATCCTTGAGAAACCTGATGACTATGTGGAGAAGTTACACCGTGAAGGATATATCCAATTTTGGGCAATCCGCACTCTTTACCTTTGTATCAACGGCAACCGGCATCCCTTCGGAGAATCTCGGATATACGATCAGTATGATGTCTATGAGCTGGACTTCCCCGATGCTCCCGACTTACTTGTTGAGAGAGAACAAGAAGAACAAATTGAGCAAAACCGAATCAACAAAATAAACCAGGTAACTGAATCAGCATATTTCTATGAACGAGAACTTTTCAAACTTTGGTGCAGCGGAATGTCAGCAAGAGCAATCCACCGCCAAACGGATATATCAGTCAGAGAAGTGTTGCGAGTAATCAAATTAATGAAAGAAAGATGTACAACGAAATAATTGGAATTGCTTGTCTAAGCATCATCATTGTGAACTTTGGCAAACCAGCCGACCTTCTAAAACGCTATCTCTACGGAAGCGACTATTCAAAGTGGAAACGAATGAAACCACTTGACTGTGCTTTTTGTTTGTCGTGGTGGTTGGGATTGTCATTTTTTATATACACTTACGGCTTTGTGGGTATCTTGTACGCATCCATAGCAACCGTCATTGTCGCACTCCTTGAAACAAAACTATGATAGAATTCATCCAGTCACTCCGCCCGGCATACGAGATCTACAAAAAGACACTCGTGTTCCAACTTACGCCCGAGCAATCCGCACAACTTCAGAATGTACATCGTGAGATATTTGGTCGCAATGTTCCAAACTGCTCAACCTGTGTGATTGAGTCGGTGTTCTCACTTTTAATTTGGGCAGACCAAAAAGCATTGGAGTTGGCACAACTTGCCGATGACGAGCAGAAACCAAAACGCAAACGCAAATGAGCAACAATAAACAAAGTAGCGTGAAGTTATTCTTTGAGTGGTCATTGCTATTCACTAAATGAAACCTTATGTCAAAATTTATATGGATCACTTCGGGTATGACATCAGCTCATTCATAGATTGTGAAGTGTGCGGAAAAGTTGGCAACGACTTACACCACATTGAAGCCAGAGGAATGGGAGGAACAACAACCAAAGATGTGATTGACAATCTGATGTGTTTGTGTAGAGAGTGCCACATCAAATTTGGAGATAAAAAACAATACAAAGAGTGGTTGAAATCCATTCACGAACAAAGATTGTCAATGGCAAAATAAATTCGGAGTTAATTCGGTAAAATGGCAACACAAGAACCACAAGCACACGGAGGAAGTTTGACAAGACCTGAGAAAGGTGAAGTCCTAAATCCTCACGGAAGACCCAAGAAGTTGATCACACAACTCAAGGAAATTGGATATCAAAAAAGCCAAGTGGAAGACACGGTCAACACGATGCTTACGATGTCACGCAAAGACCTTGAGAAGATTGACAAAGGTGACGAGTTCACAATCCTTGAGAGAATCATTGCTGGTGCATTGTTGAAATCTCACGACAAGAACTCCTTGTTCAACTTGGAGATGTTGCTCACTCGTTCACAAGGCAAACCAAAAGAAACCATTGATCAAACAATTGAATCTAAGAATTTCACAATAACACTTAATTTAGATGAGAGCAAACTGGAGAGATGAGAACATCCTACCACCTGAGGATGAAAGATTATGCATCGTTCATTCGGTGAAGGAACTGAAACACATTGCCCGTTTCATTGACGGTGATTGGGTAGATGAATATGATGGAGGAGTTCTCAATATGTTGTACTGGATGCCTATCCCATTATTGCCAAACGAATGAAACTGCTGATACTAACTGACGGCATCAATGGTGTAGTGTACCACCGACTATTCACACCACACCTTCGGATGCAGATTGATGGACACGCAGATGTCAGCGTTTGTCAAAGCCCTGAAGAATGGCTCACCCTTGACTATTCTCAATTTGATGTGATCATATTCTCACGATGGCTTGGTGCCAGGCATTATGATGTCTTGAAGAAGATTGCTGATTCAGGCACTCCGTATGTTGTTGACATTGATGACTATTGGGTGATTCCTAAATACAACCCAGCATATTGGGCGTACAGAAAAGGAATCAAACAAGGCGTGAAGGATGCCATCAATTACGCAGATGCGGTGATCACCACAACTTCAGCACTTGCCAAAGAGATTCGTCAAATCAACGAGAAGGTCATCATCGCATCCAATTGCTTGGACTACTCACACAACCAATGGGAAGCCGTGCCATCGGAACGCAGCGACAAAGTCAAGGTCGGTTGGGTTGGTGGAGTTACTCACGAGGAGGACTTGAAGTTGGTTGCTGACCAAATCAAAGAGATGGACATTGAGTTCTACATCTGCGGTTACACACCAGGTGAGATTTGGAATCGCATTGCTAAGAGTATGCCCGATGCAAAGATTGTTGAAGGAACAAGCGTGTTTGAATATGGTGAAGTGTACAAGCATTTTGACATCGTGATTGCACCGTTGCAAAACACCAAGTTCAACAACTGCAAATCTGAGCTGAAGATAATTGAAGCGAGTGCATACAAGAAACCAATCATTTGCTCTGCCGTTTATCCGTATTTGTACCACACGGCAAACGATGGTGTTCTATTCGTCAGTCGCAATGAGTGGAAGTCAGCCATTCAAAAGTTGGTTGATGCTGGTCATTCAGTTCGTCAGTCAATGGGATTGAGCAATTACGACTACTGCCAAAAGCATCACAATCTTGAACTTCACAACTTGACCCGTTTGCAGTTATACAAATCGTTGTGCAAATAAACTACACACGACCATATCTGACCAATTACCAAAAGGACATCCTTGATTGCGAGGAGAGGTTCACGATTACTGCTGCATCAACCAAGACAGGCAAGACGGCATCCCATATCATTTGGCTCTTTGAACAAGCACTTCAATGCAAGGATGGGCAGTCGGTGTGGTGGGTTGCTCCAGTATACCAACAAGCTGAGATTGCATTCCGAAGGATGAAGAACCAAGTGACCGACAAGAACTTCTTCATCAGCAACGAAACAAAACTATTGTTGACCTTGCCAACTGGATCACGGATTGAATTCAAGTCGGGAGAGAAGCCCGACAATTTGTACGGAGATGATGTGTATGCTGCCGTGATTGATGAGGCATCAAGGATGCGTGAGGAGAGTTGGTATGCACTCCGTTCAACGCTGACTGCTACACAAGGCAAGTGCAAACTCATTGGGAATGTCAAAGGCAAAAAGAACTGGTTCTACAAATTAGGCGAACGAGCAAGGCAAGGCGAACCCGACTACAAGTATTTCAAGATTACTGCCTACGATGCAGCGAGAGAAGGCATCATCTCGGAGAAAGAGATTGAACAAGCAAAGCGAGATCTACCTGATTATGTCTTTCGTGAATTATACCTTGCAGAACCAGCCGATGACAAGTCAAATCCGTTTGGCTTGGATGCAATCCGCAAATGTTACCGACCAATTTCATCAATGCCGGTTGTTGCTTGGGGTGTGGATTTGGCAAAGTATTCTGATTACACGGTAATCATCGGACTGGATGCAAACAATTGTGTTTGTTTTTGTGAACGATTCCAAGCGGATTGGTCAGTCACACAAGCACGGATTGTTAAACTCATCGGCAATACACCATCGTTTGTGGATAGTACAGGCGTGGGGGATCCCATCGTGGAACAACTTCAACGACTTTGTCAAAGAGTCAAGGGATTCAAGTTTACATCGCAAAGCAAACAACAGTTGATTGAAGGACTGGTGATGTCGGTGCAACAAACCGATGTGTTTTTTCCTGAAGAACCGATTGGTTCGGAGATGGAGAACTTTGAATTTGAGTACACAAGAACTGGTGTGCGATATACTGCACCCGTTGGACTACACGATGACTGCGTGATGGCTCTCGCACTTGCCGTTGATTGCAAAGCACACAATAGACCAGGAACATTTTACTTCGCATAAACTATGAATTGGAACAACATAACCATACACCAACTACAAGAGATTCACTCTTGTCGTGATATGTCTGACCTTGAAAGGCAGATGAACATCCTTGCCATTGCTTTGAATCTTTCAATGGATGATGTGGAATCAATGACACTTGACAAGCTCACAACCGAGTTTGCAAAGTTGTCGTTTCTCAATGACCTACCAAAAGCACCCATTCAGTTTATGTTCAAACTGCGTGGTCGTTATTTTAGATTAGCGAAAACGCCAAACGAGATGTGTGGTCACCACTTCATAGAACTCCAGCAAGTATTCAACGGAGATGTGATTGAATCACTTCACAAGATTGTTGCCTTGCTATCGGTGGAGGTGGACTTCTTTGGGAGAAGCAAGAAGGTCGTTGATGCTCAGGCACACTATGAAGACAAATGTGCGTTGATGATGCACTTGCCTGTTCCACTTCCGTACACCTATGCTCTTTTTTTTTTGGAAGTTTATCCCGAATTATTGAAAAGTATCCTTTGCTCTTTGACAACGGAGATGAAGGACTTGACACACCAGTTGACAAAAGCCCAATAGTTTGGTTGGAGATAGTTGACAAGATTGTCAAAGGTGATCGCACCAAATGGGATTTTATCTTGATGATGCCATTGATTGAGTTCTTGAACGCGATGGCGTTCTACAAAGCCAAGACAAAGGAAAGGCAGAAACGATTGGAAGATGCAGCTGGGAAAGGATTCAATCCGTACATCGTTGCTTGTTTGAACGAGATGATTTGAAACGAATGAGCCAAATGGCTATTTTTTAGCGTGGCTTTATCAATCAACCAACAACCCGATTCATACGCACCCGGATTCAATGACACAAATTTCGTGATCACTGAGTCATCAGGTGGTATCTACACCAAAGACAATTTCAAGTTCATTGCTGATGTCAAAATTGCGGCGACAACCGTTGCCAAACTGAAGTCACCAATCTACTTTGGTAGCACAAACAAAGGTGTGTTCAACATTGGTCGCATCCTTGAGAGTTATGTGAGCAACGATTGGAACTTTGCAGATACATCACCAAGCGGATGCACATCGTCATTCAGCGACTACAAGGTAGAGTTTGGATACGAGTATTCACCATCAGCAACGGGAACAATCACGGAGTATTTGAATTTGACTTCGGCAACTGGAACGATATGGAATGCTGCGTTAAATCCGATTGATTTAGTTAGTTACGCACAAGCTCAATATCTTGCTACATCATCATCGGCAAAGTTCTTGACAAATGTCAGAACGAGATACATCCATCGCACTCAGAAGGATTGGTTGTACGCTTTGAAAGGAGATGCCACAAGCGTGGTGATTACTTACTCTGATGCATCTACTCAAACATTCACATTGCCTTCATCTAAGGTCGTGAGAATACCTGTGGGAAGTCAATTGACAATACCTGGTGCAGCGACTTACTTTGATGTGGTCTTGAAACTTGGTGGAACTGCAAAGTCAGAAACCTATCGCATCAATATCAAAGACGAGTGTAGCAAATATGATACAACGGATATCTTCTTTATGAACCGACTTGGAGGATTTGATTCGTTCAGATTCAATATGGTTAGACGAGATACATTTGAGGTGGAGAGAAAGCAATTCCAATCCAACCCCTACACACTCGGTGCGACATACGGTTATGCCACAAGTGTTCGCACTCGGTCAAACTACCATACCAAAGCAAGTCAGAAAGTCAAGTTAAATTCAAACTGGATTGATGACACGGAATCAGTTTGGTTGCGTGACTTGATTGAATCACCCGTTGTCTATATGTACGATGGCACTTTGTATGCAGTCAACATAGATAATGCCGTATACGAGCAGAAAAAGGGCGTACAAGACAAGATGTTCAACCTTGAACTTGACATCACATTGTCATTCGCTGACAAATCGCAACGCTTATGATTAGGTTATTAGTCAATAACTTACCAGTTGACCTATCGGACAACTTTGACATTCTCATTTCAAAGTCAATTGCCGACATCAAGTCACCAGAAACAAGGTCAAGTGAATGGACAAAGACGGTTGTCATTCCTGGTACCCGTGCCAACAACAAGTTATTCGGTCACATCTTTGAAGTTGAACAAACCATTCAAGGAACTACGCAGTTTGCACCCGACTTCAATCCGAATAAGAAAGCCGATGTGGTTGTTTTGTTGGATGAGATTGAGCAGCTCAGAGGATTCATCCGATTGATTCAAATCAATGTGTTGGATTCTACGGACATCCAATATGAATGCTCCCTACACGGACAAACGGCTGATCTATTCACAACCATTGCAGACCGAAAACTAAATGTGTTAAACTTCAGCGAATACAACCACACCTTGTCAAGTGGCACGGTGATAAATTCGTGGGATACAAGCATCATCAAGAACGCAACACCACAAGCGTTTGCCTATGGTGAGGGTTATTTATATGCGTTAATAGACAAGGGATATTCATCGGTGAGAAACATTAATCGGTTTGATGTGCCTTCAATGACTCCGTGCTTGTATGCCAAGACCATCGTTGATAAGATATTCAGCAATGCTGGTTATTCGTATACAAACGATTCGTTCTTCAACAATGACCGATTCAAAAGGTTAGTGATTCCACCACCAAATGGATTGGTCGTTGATTCCACAACATTGGAAGCAAGAAGGTTCAAAGCTGGTCGGTCAAGTTCTCAAACCTTACAAACTCTTGATACCTTGATTTTCAATGTGGATTCAGGTGGTAACTTTTATGATAACGGCAACAACTACAACACAACTACTGGTGCTTACATTGTACCGGCTGGAGGTAACTATGTTTTTGAGCCATACTTGGAGCTTTTATTGAGCAACATTTTTCCGTCAATTTTGACTACCACTTTTGACATTGGTATTGGAATATATGTAAACGGAAAGTTGATTAAACAATCACTTCTGCTAAATACTATTGGGGGTACTCGTGCGTATCACTTACATTTTGAATTGCAGAATCTACTTGTTGGAGATAGCGTGACATTGAAAATGATGGGCGTGTTTGATCTTCCTAACAACTATCAATTAACAAATGCCCAGTTCACATTAGAGATGGTTGTCAATTCCTTCTTGGAAAACAATTGCACAGGGTTCAATTATGGTTATGGATCAACAACGGATTTTGCTCAGTTCCTAAACTCCGAAGTCAAGCAATCTGATTTGCTGATGTCGTTTGTCAAGATGTTCAACTTATACATTGAACCAAGCCAAGACCAACCAAAGATTCTGCGATGCGTTCCAAGAGATGAATTCTACAACGGAGTGAATGTGGATTGGACAAAGAAACTTGACTATTCACAACCCGTTGAGATTGTGCCAATGGGTGAACTGGATGCGAACCCTTACATCTTCACTTACAAAGAAGGTGCGGATGTCAGCAACACGCAGTATCAAGAGATGTATCAATCAACCTATGGTTCAAGAACCTACAAGATTGACAATGACTTTGTAAAAACTGAGAAGAAGATTGACATTGTATTTTCACCAACCCAAATCAAGAACTACAACAACAACCAAAAGAACTTTGTGTTGTCCTATGTAGAAGCCGAGAAGGATGGTGACTTGAGGATAATGTACTACGGTGGTTTGCAATCGGATGTGAGTTGGGATATGTGCCTGTTCTCGTATATGGATTCAATCGTCTATCGGCAGAGCCAATTGCCGATGACCATTCACTATGATTCAGTTACCAATCCCACATTTGACATCTTATTCGGTATGCCAAAAGAACTGGGTGTTGGTGCTGGGTATTCATACGGCAACTTTAATCTTGTGACTAACTACTACTATCGTTTCATCACGGAGATCACCAATAAGAACTCAAAGATTCTACGAGCTTACTTCAAAATCACCGCGTTGGATTGGTACAATGTCAGATTCAACAACCTTTACTTCTTTGAAGGTCAATACTGGAGATTGAATCGTGTAAACGATTATAACCCTGTGGAAGATGGCGTGTATGAATGTGAATTCCTATTGGCTCAGTTTATCTCACCGGCAACACAAACCATCAAAGTGGTGGGTGCTGGAACTTCGGGAGGTGAGCAAGTGGAAACCTATGGTGATTTGTATCCAGCAGGAAACTTTCCAATCAGACCAGGTATCAAAGGCATCAGCGTTGGCACAAGTCAAAGTGATGGAAGCGGTGTGTTTGTGGGAACGGGCATTGTCCAATCTCCAATTAACATCAACAATTCAGGACTTGGAATCATAGACACGGTGTTCGGTGTTGGTGTTGACGGAAGCGTTGCACTTGTATGTGATGACTTTGAAGTCACCAAAGCTGATACACTCTACATTGGTAACTTTGAGATGTATCCCAACTTTCTGAGTGGTGGATTGGTTCAAACAATTACAGCAAACTACACGGCAACAAAAGACGATTATATGTTCTTGGTGAATACAACTGCCGGTGCAGTCACAATCAGTTTACCTGATCCAACTGGATTGAGCGGCAAGACATTCATTGTCAAAAAAATCACAAGTGGACACCAAGTGACAATAGACACGGTTGGAACTGCCAAGATTGATGGAGCAGATACGCACTCACAAAATCCGATATATTCCGCACACACATTCACAACGGATGGAACGAATTATTTCATAATTAGCAAACTATAATGGCACTAAACGCAACGATTGACTTAACCGTCAAAAAACCTGACTTCAAATCAATGAAGGCAGAGATAAAAGAACTAACAGTCGCAGCTCAACAAGCGGTGATGCAGTTTGGTGAATTCTCACCTGAAGCACGGAAGGCAGAAGCGACACTTGCATCTGCTCGTGATAGGATGGAGGATTTCAATGATCGTGTGAAAGCGGTCAATCCCGACAAGTTTGCCCAATTGAACACAGTTGTTTCAGGTGTTGCAAACGGATTCCAAGCGGCACAAGGAGCAATGGCGTTGTTCGGCAATGAGTCAAAGGACTTTGAGAAGACAATGATTAAGTTGCAAGGTGCAATGGCATTGACACAAGGTCTTGAGGGATTAGGGAAGGTTCGGCAACAATTTGGTGCATTGGCTGGGAATATTAAAGGAGGTGTAATCAACGCATTCAAAGCTTTAGGCAATATCTCAACACTTGCATTCGGTGTGATTGGAATTGCCTTGACATTAATCATTGCAAACTTTGACACACTCAAAAAAGCGGTGATGTCTTTGATTCCTGGTCTTGGGAAGATGGCAGATTTCATTGGTGGATTGGTTCAGCAATTTACCGATTTTATTGGTGTTACATCCGCACAAGATAGAGCATTGGAAAAGTTAAACAAGACAACTGCAAAATCAAATGATCAACTTGACAGAGAGATTGCACTCTTAAAAGCACGAGGAGATGAAGTGGGTGCATTTAGCAAACAGCGTGAGAAGTTAAACAATGAGTTGTTACAAGCTCGTCAAAACTTAGGGAAGAATAGTGAAAAGGAATGGGGTAAAATTATTGACGATACCAAAAACGCATTGAAAATTTTGGAAGTTGAAGAAGGCAAGTACGCAACAACTCAAGCACAAGCACAAACCGATGCCAACAACGAATCAGAAGCCAAACGAAAAGCAAGGATTGCAAAAGAACTACAAGACGAACTTGATAGACAAGCCAAGATTCAAGCCATAAGAAAGACCCATCTGGATCAGGTGATTTCTGCTGAGTTGTCCGCAAATGAAGCGGCAAGACAAAGCCGTTTAGCAATGGCAACAACCGAGGATGAACGAATTCAGATTGAGTTTGAGAATAAAATTGCAGCATTAAAAGAAGCTCAAATTCAAGAGGAGATAGCAGTTGCTGGGAACGCTGAAGCGTTGGCATTAATCAACCAAAAATATCGTGATTTAGAGATTGTCGCCATTGCCGAAACTGACAAAGCAGAATTTGAACTAAACAAAAAGAATGTTGCTGATCAATTAAAACTTGACGAAGAAGAAGCCGCAAAGAAAAAAGTCATCAACGACAAAGCGACTGCCGATGCACTTGCAAACGATGCTGCCATCAACCAATCCAAACAAGATTTATTTGATGCGTCTATCGCTTTGGCAAATGCCGTCATTGGTCTTGTTGGTCAGCAAACTGCTGCTGGGAAAGTGTTGGCATTAGGAACAATCGCAGCAGATACGGCAATGAGTATTTCAAATGCAATGACAGTCACAACATCGCCATCACCTGATAACATTGCCACAGGTGGTATTGCTGGTATTGCTAAATACATCGCACTTGCAGCAATGATTCTGAACAACGCAAAAAGAGCAAAAGATATCTTGAAAGGTGGTCAGCCATCTGCATCAGCACCGGCACAAATGAATGGCGGTGGAATGCCACAAATGTCAGCACCAAATATCAGCTCATCACTTCCATCAGTAAGCGGATTTGATACCAAAGTATTTGTGACTGAAGGTGACATCAGAAGAACAACTGACCGTGTGGATTCCACAAGAAAAGTATCCGTTGTAAAATAACGCTATTTAAGAAAGATGAAACTACCAGTTTACAAATTAGACATCAACGAGTGGGATGAAGAAACAGGTCTTGACTTTGTTTCTCTTGTTGAAGCTCCAGCCATACAAAAGGACTTTCTTGCATTTTCGGAAGAATTTGAAAACGACTACCCACAAGCAGCGGTTGACAATGCGATTCGTGGAATGCAGTTGAATGACCAGGTAAACAACAAGTGTGCAACATTGGTGGGAAAAGCAAGAGCAAATCAACTTGCCAATCGTGAGAACTTGTCAGCCGAAACAATACAACGCACTTACTCGTTCTTATCTCGTGCCAAAGAATACTACAACCCCGATGACACCGAAGCGTGTGGAACTATCTCATATTTGTTGTGGGGTGGTGATGAAATGCTTCGTTGGTCAGAGAGTATGTTGAAGGTAGATGCTCACAAGTTTGCCATCCAAGACGAGGAGAAACGCATTGTTACTGGTGCAGCAATGATTGCCGATCTACCAATCTACCGAAGGGATGACATTCGTGGTGAATACTATGTTGTATTTGACAAGGAAAGCATCTTTAAGATTGCAAAGAAGTGGGCAAGGTCAAACCAATACAACTCCGTTAACGCTCACCACAAAACACCAATCGCAGATGGCGTCAGTTTGTTTGAATCATACATCATTGACCGACAACGGGGCGTGATGCCACCGATGGGATTTGAGGAGGTTGCCGATGGTTCTTGGTTTGTTAGTTACCTAATAGACAACGAAGATGTTTGGTCAAAAGTCAAGTCAGGTGAGTTCAAAGGATTCAGCGTTGAGGGTGTTTTTGACTTCCCGGCTGATGCTGACGAACAACTAATTGAGCAGATGAAATCAATCCTTTCCAAATGGAATGGCAAATAAAATTGCAACACTTAAAACAAAACACTAATTAATATACAAATGAACGCAAAAGAAACATTGAAAGAAATCCGCACAATGCTCGGATTCTCTGACGAACCAGTTGCCGTTGAATTAGCGACCGCTACTTTGACTGATGGCACAATCATTGAATGGGAAGGCGAATTGATGGTAGGTACTGCCGTATTCGTTCAAACTGCCGAAGGAAACATTCCAGCACCTGATGCAACTCACGAAGTTGAAGGTGGAACATTGGTGACTACCGTTGCCGGTATTGTTACTGAAATCGTTGAACCAGCAGAAACCGAAAACATTGCAAATCCAGTTGCTGCGGAAGAATTCGCAACAATGACTGCATTTAACGAAGTTGTTGCCAAGATGGAAACTGCCATTGCTGATTTGACTGCAAAGGTTGCATCATTGACTGCATCAAACAACACCCACAAAGAAGCAATGAGCAAAGCAATTGACTTGATTGAGAAAGTTGCTGACTTGCCTTCTGACGAACCAACAAAAGTACCCGTGTCTTCAAAGAAAAACGACAAATTTGAAGCATTATTGAAATTCAAAAACGCACTAAACAAATAAAAAAATGGCATTCAACGTTTCCGCCCTAACGAACTACACCAACGAACAGTCAACCGACTTATTGGTGAAAGCATTGTTCAGCAACAAAACTGCTGCAACTTTGTACGCTGCTAACCAAGTACAAGTTGGTGTTAAATCATCAGCTTCCTTGAACATCCTTGCTTCTACTGTATTCTTCCAAGCCGATGGTTGTGGATACAATCCAAGTGGAACAACTACCTTCACTCAAAGAAACATCACCGTTGGTTCTGTAAAAGTTGAAGAAACTTTGTGTCCTAAAACTTTGGAAGCAAAGTGGATGCAAACACAAATTATGCCTGGTTCACCAACAATGGTTCCTTTTGAGGAGCAGATTGGTAACGAAAAAGCAGCCGTGATTGCACAAACTTTGGAAACTGCAATGTGGCAAGGTGACACCGCAAGTGGTAATCCTAACTTAAGCCGTTTTGATGGATTCAACAAAATCATCGCTGCTGCATCTCCAACATTGGCAAACGCTGCTCCAACAACTTTCACAACTGTGACCAATGCAAACATTGATGACATCTTGGATCAAATCTACGCAAACATCCCTGCTGCCGTTGCAACCAAAACTGACTTAGTTTGTTTCTTGGGTGTTGACGCTTATAAGTTGATGTTGGTAAACTTGAAGAACGCCAACTTGTTTCACTATGTAGCTGATGCTGCAACTGAAATGTCAATGGTGTATCCTGGTACTAATATGACATTGATTGCTGTTGGTGGTTTGAACGGAACAAACAAACTTGTTGCCGGTTCATTGTCAAACTTCTACTTAGGAACTGACCTTGCAAACGAAAACGAGGAAGTGAAAATGTGGTATTCTCAAGATGCTGACGAAGTTCGTGTTCGTTTCACATTCGCTTACGGTGTGCAAGTTGCATTCCCAGCTGAAGTTGTTTATTTCACCCTTTAATCTGATATAGGATGCCTTGTTTATTAACATCTGGATTTACCCTTGATTGCAAAGAAGCAATCGGAGGTATCAAAAGCATCCACCTAATCAGTTGGACTGCATCTAAGTTCACCGTTGTTAGTGGTGTAGTAACTGCGACAACTGTGGTGAGCGGTGATGTATACACTTACGAGCTACCGAAAGCAACCGGATCATTGACAAACACCACAAATGTTTCAGTTGAAAACGGCACTACTTTCAACCAAGCCGACATTGAGTTCAAACTTCGCAGATTGTCAACAACCAAACGCAATGAGATGAAACTCCTTGCACAAGGTCGTTGCTATGCAATCGTGAAAACGAACAACGATGAGTATTGGTTAGCTGGTAAGGACTTGGGTTGCGATGTGACTGCAATGGTCAGCAACACAGGTACTGCAATGGGTGATTCTACTGGATACGAGGTGACTCTATCCGCTATTGAAGCCGAAGCACCATTCTTGCTTCAAGCTTCAGTTGTAACCACATTGGGCATTTAATTCTGCTTGATCATAGGAAAAGAAGGGGTGGGCATTTGCTCACCCTTTTTTGTTACATAAAACCGAAGTCGCTATTTTATTAAGATGTTGGTAATTGACAAAGCGGAATCAAAGAATTGGTATGTAACTCTGACTGAGAAAGTCACGATTGTAAACCCTTATTTCTTATTTGCATTCACTCATCGTGTGACCAATGAATTGACAACGGTCATCTTGACTGACATCTCAACTCAAACGGAGAGATACAACAAATTTGCAGTTACTGAGGGTACAACATTTGACCTTGATGCTGGAGAATTTGAATATGTAATCTACGCACAAACATCACCGACTAACTTGTCACCAGCATTGGCAGATGAAGAAGTTGAAAGCGGTGTATTGAAAGTTGAATTTGATGTTACTCGCACATCATACGAGGTCACTCTCAATGAGAAAATCTACGAGATTGAACAACCCACACAAATACTACTAATGTTGCTTGAAAATGGTTCATTTATTCTTCAAGAAGACGGAGGTAAAATCATACTATAATGGCAGATCAAAAGATATCCCAATTAACCACCATCGTCACGGTTGACAATGCAGCAGATTTGTTTCCAATCGTTGACACATCAGCAGCGGAAACAAAGAAAATCACACCAACTGCGTTGAAGACGGCATTGGCATTGAATTCGGTTGACAATACTTCAGATGCAAACAAGCCAATCTCAAGTGCGACTCAAACTGCATTGGATGCTAAACAGGCGACGCTTGTATCAGGCACAAACATCAAGACGATTAATTCTACGACAATTGTTGGTAGTGGAAACATATCGGTTGCACCAGCAACGGCAATTAACGCAACGGCAATTGCTACTGGAGTTGTTGATAATACTGAATTTGAGTATTTGAATGGTGTGACTTCTGCAATTCAAACGCAAATTGATTCTAAACAAGCAACCCTTGTATCTGCAACCAACATCAAGACCATCAATAGTACATCGGATTGTCACGCCACTTGTTGCCACGATTGTGGTTTGACCTGCTCCGTACTGAGCCAAAAGGATTTGAGTGCCTGTGCTGAATGCTACGGAACTATTTAAGGGGACTGTCAAGTTGTTTGCACTGGCGTTGTTTATCTCTACCAATTTATCGGCATCACCAATGACTAACGTATAGGATGCAGTTTGCCTGTTGGTGGTAATTAATTTTGCCGTCTTAGCATCCAACGCAGTTTGAGTGGCTGTGCTTACGGGTTTATTTGCATCCGTTGTGTTGTCAACATTAGCCAAACCTACCGCAGTTTTGTTAAGCGTTGCAAATGTCTTATCACCACGATAGTAATCCGCTGAAGTTGTGGCTGTAATTGTTGGTTCAACTGCAATATTACCCGAACCCAAAACCGATGTACTATTGATGGTCTTGATGTTGGTTGCAGATACAAGGGTTGCTTGTTTAGAATCAATTTGCGTTTGAATTGCAGAAGTCACACCATTCAAATACTCAAATTCAGTATTATCAACAACTCCAGTAGCAATTGCCGTTGCGTTAATTGCCGTTGCTGGTGCAACCGATATGTTTCCACTACCAACAATTGTCGTAGAATTAATCGTCTTGATGTTTGTGCCTGATACAAGCGTCGCCTGTTTAGCATCCAATGCAGTTTGAGTCGCACTTGAGATTGGCTTGTTTGCATCTGAAGTATTGTCAACCGAATTCAATGCCAATGCCGTCTTCAACGCAGTTGGTGTGATTTTCTTTGTTTCCGCTGCTGATGTGTCAACGATTGGAAACAAATCTGCTGCATTGTCAACCGTGACGATGGTGGTTAATTGGGATATCTTTTGATCTGCCATTATAGTATGATTTTACCTCCGTCTTCTTGAAGAATAAATGAACCATTTTCAAGCAACATTAGTAGTATTTGTGTGGGTTGTTCAATCTCGTAGATTTTCTCATTGAGAGTGACCTCGTATGATGTGCGAGTAACATCAAATTCAACTTTCAATACACCGCTTTCAACTTCTTCATCTGCCAATGCTGGTGACAAGTTAGTCGGTGATGTTTGTGCGTAGATTACATATTCAAATTCTCCAGCATCAAGGTCAAATGTTGTACCCTCAGTAACTGCAAATTTGTTGTATCTCTCCGTTTGAGTTGAGATGTCAGTCAAGATGACCGTTGTCAATTCATTGGTCACACGATGAGTGAATGCAAATAAGAAATAAGGGTTTACAATCGTGACTTTCTCAGTCAGAGTTACATACCAATTCTTTGATTCCGCTTTGTCAATTACCAACATCTTAATAAAATAGCGACTTCGGTTTTATGTAACAAAAAAGGGTGAGCAAATGCCCACCCCTTCTTTTCCTATGATCAAGCAGAATTAAATGCCCAATGTGGTTACAACTGAAGCTTGAAGCAAGAATGGTGCTTCGGCTTCAATAGCGGATAGAGTCACCTCGTATCCAGTAGAATCACCCATTGCAGTACCTGTGTTGCTGACCATTGCAGTCACATCGCAACCCAAGTCCTTACCAGCTAACCAATACTCATCGTTGTTCGTTTTCACGATTGCATAGCAACGACCTTGTGCAAGGAGTTTCATCTCATTGCGTTTGGTTGTTGACAATCTGCGAAGTTTGAACTCAATGTCGGCTTGGTTGAAAGTAGTGCCGTTTTCAACTGAAACATTTGTGGTGTTTGTCAATGATCCGGTTGCTTTCGGTAGCTCGTAAGTGTATACATCACCGCTCACCACAGTTGTCGCAGTTACTACACCACTAACAACGGTGAACTTAGATGCAGTCCAACTGATTAGGTGGATGCTTTTGATACCTCCGATTGCTTCTTTGCAATCAAGGGTAAATCCAGATGTTAATAAACAAGGCATCCTATATCAGATTAAAGGGTGAAATAAACAACTTCAGCTGGGAATGCAACTTGCACACCGTAAGCGAATGTGAAACGAACACGAACTTCGTCAGCATCTTGAGAATACCACATTTTCACTTCCTCGTTTTCGTTTGCAAGGTCAGTTCCTAAGTAGAAGTTTGACAATGAACCGGCAACAAGTTTGTTTGTTCCGTTCAAACCACCAACAGCAATCAATGTCATATTAGTACCAGGATACACCATTGACATTTCAGTTGCAGCATCAGCTACATAGTGAAACAAGTTGGCGTTCTTCAAGTTTACCAACATCAACTTATAAGCGTCAACACCCAAGAAACAAACTAAGTCAGTTTTGGTTGCAACGGCAGCAGGGATGTTTGCGTAGATTTGATCCAAGATGTCATCAATGTTTGCATTGGTCACAGTTGTGAAAGTTGTTGGAGCAGCGTTTGCCAATGTTGGAGATGCAGCAGCGATGATTTTGTTGAATCCATCAAAACGGCTTAAGTTAGGATTACCACTTGCGGTGTCACCTTGCCACATTGCAGTTTCCAAAGTTTGTGCAATCACGGCTGCTTTTTCGTTACCAATCTGCTCCTCAAAAGGAACCATTGTTGGTGAACCAGGCATAATTTGTGTTTGCATCCACTTTGCTTCCAAAGTTTTAGGACACAAAGTTTCTTCAACTTTTACAGAACCAACGGTGATGTTTCTTTGAGTGAAGGTAGTTGTTCCACTTGGATTGTATCCACAACCATCGGCTTGGAAGAATACAGTAGAAGCAAGGATGTTCAAGGAAGCTGATGATTTAACACCAACTTGTACTTGGTTAGCAGCGTACAAAGTTGCAGCAGTTTTGTTGCTGAACAATGCTTTCACCAATAAGTCGGTTGACTGTTCGTTGGTGTAGTTCGTTAGGGCGGAAACGTTGAATGCCATTTTTTTATTTGTTTAGTGCGTTTTTGAATTTCAATAATGCTTCAAATTTGTCGTTTTTCTTTGAAGACACGGGTACTTTTGTTGGTTCGTCAGAAGGCAAGTCAGCAACTTTCTCAATCAAGTCAATTGCTTTGCTCATTGCTTCTTTGTGGGTGTTGTTTGATGCAGTCAATGATGCAACCTTTGCAGTCAAATCAGCAATGGCAGTTTCCATCTTGGCAACAACTTCGTTAAATGCAGTCATTGTTGCGAATTCTTCCGCAGCAACTGGATTTGCAATGTTTTCGGTTTCTGCTGGTTCAACGATTTCAGTAACAATACCGGCAACGGTAGTCACCAATGTTCCACCTTCAACTTCGTGAGTTGCATCAGGTGCTGGAATGTTTCCTTCGGCAGTTTGAACGAATACGGCAGTACCTACCATCAATTCGCCTTCCCATTCAATGATTGTGCCATCAGTCAAAGTAGCGGTCGCTAATTCAACGGCAACTGGTTCGTCAGAGAATCCGAGCATTGTGCGGATTTCTTTCAATGTTTCTTTTGCGTTCATTTGTATATTAATTAGTGTTTTGTTTTAAGTGTTGCAATTTTATTTGCCATTCCATTTGGAAAGGATTGATTTCATCTGCTCAATTAGTTGTTCGTCAGCATCAGCCGGGAAGTCAAAAACACCCTCAACGCTGAATCCTTTGAACTCACCTGACTTGACTTTTGACCAAACATCTTCGTTGTCTATTAGGTAACTAACAAACCAAGAACCATCGGCAACCTCCTCAAATCCCATCGGTGGCATCACGCCCCGTTGTCGGTCAATGATGTATGATTCAAACAAACTGACGCCATCTGCGATTGGTGTTTTGTGGTGAGCGTTAACGGAGTTGTATTGGTTTGACCTTGCCCACTTCTTTGCAATCTTAAAGATGCTTTCCTTGTCAAATACAACATAGTATTCACCACGAATGTCATCCCTTCGGTAGATTGGTAGATCGGCAATCATTGCTGCACCAGTAACAATGCGTTTCTCCTCGTCTTGGATGGCAAACTTGTGAGCATCTACCTTCAACATACTCTCTGACCAACGAAGCATTTCATCACCACCCCACAACAAATATGAGATAGTTCCACACGCTTCGGTGTCATCGGGGTTGTAGTATTCTTTGGCACGAGATAAGAACGAGTAAGTGCGTTGTATTGTTTCGGCTGACAAGTTCTCACGATTGGCAAGTTGATTTGCTCTTGCTTTTCCCACCAATGTTGCACACTTGTTGTTTACCTGGTCATTCAACTGCATTCCACGAATCGCATTGTCAACCGCTGCTTGTGGGTAGTCGTTTTCAAATTCTTCCGAAAATGCAAGAAAGTCCTTTTGTATGGCTGGAGCTTCAACAAGAGAAACAAAGTCAAGACCTGTTTCTTCATCCCACTCGTTGATGTCTAATTTGTAAACTGGTAGTTTCATCTTTCTTAAATAGCGTTATTTTACAACGGATACTTTTCTTGTGGAATCCACACGGTCAGTTGTTCTTCTGATGTCACCTTCAGTCACAAATACTTTGGTATCAAATCCGCTTACTGATGGAAGTGATGAGCTGATATTTGGTGCTGACATTTGTGGCATTCCACCGCCATTCATTTGTGCCGGTGCTGATGCAGATGGCTGACCACCTTTCAAGATATCTTTTGCTCTTTTTGCGTTGTTCAGAATCATTGCTGCAAGTGCGATGTATTTAGCAATACCAGCAATACCACCTGTGGCAATGTTATCAGGTGATGGCGATGTTGTGACTGTCATTGCATTTGAAATACTCATTGCCGTATCTGCTGCGATTGTTCCTAATGCCAACACTTTCCCAGCAGCAGTTTGCTGACCAACAAGACCAATGACGGCATTTGCCAAAGCGATAGACGCATCAAATAAATCTTGTTTGGATTGGTTGATGGCAGCATCGTTTGCAAGTGCATCGGCAGTCGCTTTGTCGTTGATGACTTTTTTCTTTGCGGCTTCTTCTTCGTCAAGTTTTAATTGATCAGCAACATTCTTTTTGTTTAGTTCAAATTCTGCTTTGTCAGTTTCGGCAATGGCGACAATCTCTAAATCACGATATTTTTGGTTGATTAATGCCAACGCTTCAGCGTTCCCAGCAACTGCTATCTCCTCTTGAATTTGAGCTTCTTTTAATGCTGCAATTTTATTCTCAAACTCAATCTGAATTCGTTCATCCTCGGTTGTTGCCATTGCTAAACGGCTTTGTCTTGCCGCTTCATTTGCGGACAACTCAGCAGAAATCACCTGATCCAGATGGGTCTTTCTTATGGCTTGAATCTTGGCTTGTCTATCAAGTTCGTCTTGTAGTTCTTTTGCAATCCTTGCTTTTCGTTTGGCTTCTGATTCGTTGTTGGCATCGGTTTGTGCTTGTGCTTGAGTTGTTGCGTACTTGCCTTCTTCAACTTCCAAAATTTTCAATGCGTTTTTGGTATCGTCAATAATTTTACCCCATTCCTTTTCACTATTCTTCCCTAAGTTTTGACGAGCTTGTAACAACTCATTGTTTAACTTCTCACGCTGTTTGCTAAATGCACCCACTTCATCTCCTCGTGCTTTTAAGAGTGCAATCTCTCTGTCAAGTTGATCATTTGATTTTGCAGTTGTCTTGTTTAACTTTTCCAATGCTCTATCTTGTGCGGATGTAACACCAATAAAATCGGTAAATTGCTGAACCAATCCACCAATGAAATCTGCCATCTTCCCAAGACCAGGAATCAAAGACATCACCGCTTTTTTGAGTGTGTCAAAGTTTGCAATGATTAATGTCAAGGCAATTCCAATCACACCGAATGCAAGTGTTGAGATATTGCCTAAAGCTTTGAATGCGTTGATTACACCTCCTTTAATATTCCCAGCCAATGCACCAAATTGTTGCCGAACCTTCCCTAATCCCTCAAGACCTTGTGTCAATGCCATTGCACCTTGCAACTTAATCATTGTCTTCTCAAAGTCCTTTGACTCATTGCCGAACAACGCCATTGCTCCTTGTGCCGCTTGGAATCCGTTTGCAACACCTGAAACAACTGTGTTCAATTGGGCAAACTTGTCGGGATTGACCGCTTTCACACGATCATTGAAATCCTCCATCCTATCACGAGCAGATGCAAGTGTCGCTTCTGCCTTCCGTGCTTCAGGTGAGAATTCACCAAACTGCATCACCGCTTGTTGAGCTGCGACTGTTAGTTCTTTTATCTCTGCCTTCATTGATTTGAAGTCAGGTTTTTTGACGGTTAAGTCAATCGTTGCGTTTAGTGCCATTATAGTTTGCTAATTATGAAATAATTCGTTCCATCCGTTGTGAATGTGTGTGCGGAATATATCGGATTTTGTGAGTGCGTATCTGCTCCATCAATCTTGGCAGTTCCAACCGTGTCTATTGTCACTTGGTGTCCACTTGTGATTTTTTTGACAATGAATGTCTTGCCGCTCAATCCAGTTGGATCAGGTAAACTGATTGTGACTGCACCGGCAGTTGTATTCACCAAGAACATATAATCGTCTTTTGTTGCCGTGTAGTTTGCTGTAATTGTTTGAACCAATCCACCACTCAGAAAGTTGGGATACATCTCAAAGTTACCAATGTAGAGTGTATCAGCTTTGGTGACTTCAAAGTCATCACATACAAGTGCAACGCTTCCGTCAACACCAACACCGAACACCGTGTCTATGATTCCAAGTCCTGAATTGTTGATGTTAATTGGAGATTGGACAATGCCCGTTCCCACAAACACACCGCTTCCATCACTTTGACTTGTGCCAACGCTGATGCCTTTGATACCTGGTCTGATTGGAAAGTTTCCTGCTGGATACAAATCACCATAGGTTTCCACTTGCTCACCTCCCGAAGTTCCAGCACCCACCACTTTGATGGTTTGTGTTGCCGGTGAGATAAACTGAGCCAATAGGAATTCACATTCATACACGCCATCTTCCACAGGGTTATAATCGTTTACACGATTCAATCTCCAGTATTGACCTTCAAAGAAGTAAAGGTTGTTGAATCTGACATTGTACCAATCCAACGCGGTGATTTTGAAGTAAGCTCGTAGAATCTTTGAGTTCTTATTGGTGATCTCCGTGATGAAACGATAGTAGTAGTTAGTCACAAGATTAAAGTTGCCGTATGAATACCCAGCACCAACACCCAGTTCTTTTGGCATACCGAATAAGATGTCAAATGTGGGATTGGTAACTGAATCATAGTGAATGGTCATCGGCAATTGGCTCTGCCGATAGACGATTGAATCCATATACGAGAACAGGCACATATCCCAACTCACATCCGATTGCAAACCACCGTAGTACATTATCCTCAAGTCACCATCCTTCTCGGCTTCTACATAGGACAACACAAAGTTCTTTTGGTTGTTGTTGTAGTTCTTGATTTGGGTTGGTGAAAATACAATGTCAATCTTCTTCTCAGTTTTTACAAAGTCATTGTCAATCTTGT
Organism: Gammaproteobacteria bacterium; assembly: GCA_963575665.1. Lineage (GTDB taxonomy): Bacteria > Pseudomonadota > Gammaproteobacteria > CAIRSR01 > CAIRSR01 > CAUYTX01. Next base: position 29,749 of record CAUYTX010000333.1, read on the forward strand.
AGGTTCTTGAACCATAGGTTGATTGATACATCTCTTGATACTGCGTGTTGCTGACATCCGCACCTTCTTTGTAAGTGAAGATGTAAGGGTTCGCATCCAGTTCACCCATTGGCACAATCTCAACGGGTTGTGAATAGTCAAGTTTCTTTGTCCAATCCACATTCACTCCGTTGTAGAATTCATCTCTTGGAACGCATCGCAGAATCTTTGGTTGGTCTTGGCTTGGTTCAATGTATAAGTTGAACATCTTGACAAACGACATCAGCAAATCAGATTGCTTGACTTCGGAGTTTAGGAACTGAGCAAAATCCGTTGTTGATCCATAACCATAATTGAACCCTGTGCAATTGTTTTCCAAGAAGGAATTGACAACCATCTCTAATGTGAACTGGGCATTTGTTAATTGATAGTTGTTAGGAAGATCAAACACGCCCATCATTTTCAATGTCACGCTATCTCCAACAAGTAGATTCTGCAATTCAAAATGTAAGTGATACGCACGAGTACCCCCAATAGTATTTAGCAGAAGTGATTGTTTAATCAACTTTCCGTTTACATATATTCCAATACCAATGTCAAAAGTGGTAGTCAAAATTGACGGAAAAATGTTGCTCAATAAAAGCTCCAAGTATGGCTCAAAAACATAGTTACCTCCAGCCGGTACAATGTAAGCACCAGTAGTTGTGTTGTAGTTGTTGCCGTTATCATAAAAGTTACCACCTGAATCCACATTGAAAATCAAGGTATCAAGAGTTTGTAAGGTTTGAGAACTTGACCGACCAGCTTTGAACCTTCTTGCTTCCAATGTTGTGGAATCAACGACCAATCCATTTGGTGGTGGAATCACTAACCTTTTGAATCGGTCATTGTTGAAGAACGAATCGTTTGTATACGAATAACCAGCATTGCTGAATATCTTATCAACGATGGTCTTGGCATACAAGCACGGAGTCATTGAAGGCACATCAAACCGATTAATGTTTCTCACCGATGAATATCCCTTGTCTATTAACGCATATAAATAACCCTCACCATAGGCAAACGCTTGTGGTGTTGCGTTCTTGATGATGCTTGTATCCCACGAATTTATCACCGTGCCACTTGACAAGGTGTGGTTGTATTCGCTGAAGTTTAACACATTTAGTTTTCGGTCTGCAATGGTTGTGAATAGATCAGCCGTTTGTCCGTGTAGGGAGCATTCATATTGGATGTCCGTAGAATCCAACACATTGATTTGAATCAATCGGATGAATCCTCTGAGCTGCTCAATCTCATCCAACAAAACAACCACATCGGCTTTCTTATTCGGATTGAAGTCGGGTGCAAACTGCGTAGTTCCTTGAATGGTTTGTTCAACTTCAAAGATGTGACCGAATAACTTGTTGTTGGCACGGGTACCAGGAATGACAACCGTCTTTGTCCATTCACTTGACCTTGTTTCTGGTGACTTGATGTCGGCAATTGACTTTGAAATGAGAATGTCAAAGTTGTCCGATAGGTCAACTGGTAAGTTATTGACTAATAACCTAATCATAAGCGTTGCGATTTGTCAGCGAATGACAATGTGATGTCAAGTTCAAGGTTGAACATCTTGTCTTGTACGCCCTTTTTCTGCTCGTATACGGCATTATCTATGTTGACTGCATACAAAGTGCCATCGTACATATAGACAACGGGTGATTCAATCAAGTCACGCAACCAAACTGATTCCGTGTCATCAATCCAGTTTGAATTTAACTTGACTTTCTGACTTGCTTTGGTATGGTAGTTTGACCGAGTGCGAACACTTGTGGCATAACCGTATGTCGCACCGAGTGTGTAGGGGTTGGATTGGAATTGCTTTCTCTCCACCTCAAATGTATCTCGTCTAACCATATTGAATCTGAACGAATCAAATCCTCCAAGTCGGTTCATAAAGAAGATATCCGTTGTATCATATTTGCTACACTCGTCTTTGATATTGATGCGATAGGTTTCTGACTTTGCAGTTCCACCAAGTTTCAAGACCACATCAAAGTAAGTCGCTGCACCAGGTATTGTCAATTGACTTCCCACAGGTATTCTCACGACCTTAGATGAAGGCAATGTGAATGTTTGAGTAGATGCATCAGAGTAAGTAATCACCACGCTTGTGGCATCTCCTTTCAAAGCGTACAACCAATCCTTCTGAGTGCGATGGATGTATCTCGTTCTGACATTTGTCAAGAACTTTGCCGATGATGATGTAGCAAGATATTGAGCTTGTGCGTAACTAACTAAATCAATCGGATTTAACGCAGCATTCCATATCGTTCCAGTTGCCGAAGTCAAATTCAAATACTCCGTGATTGTTCCCGTTGCTGATGGTGAATACTCGTATCCAAACTCTACCTTGTAGTCGCTGAATGACGATGTGCATCCGCTTGGTGATGTATCTGCAAAGTTCCAATCGTTGCTCACATAACTCTCAAGGATGCGACCAATGTTGAACACACCTTTGTTTGTGCTACCAAAGTAGATTGGTGACTTCAGTTTGGCAACGGTTGTCGCCGCAATTTTGACATCAGCAATGAACTTGAAATTGTCTTTGGTGTAGATACCACCTGATGACTCAGTGATCACGAAATTTGTGTCATTGAATCCGGGTGCGTATGAATCGGGTTGTTGGTTGATTGATAAAGCCACGCTAAAAAATAGCCATTTGGCTCATTCGTTTCAAATCATCTCGTTCAAACAAGCAACGATGTACGGATTGAATCCTTTCCCAGCTGCATCTTCCAATCGTTTCTGCCTTTCCTTTGTCTTGGCTTTGTAGAACGCCATCGCGTTCAAGAACTCAATCAATGGCATCATCAAGATAAAATCCCATTTGGTGCGATCACCTTTGACAATCTTGTCAACTATCTCCAACCAAACTATTGGGCTTTTGTCAACTGGTGTGTCAAGTCCTTCATCTCCGTTGTCAAAGAGCAAAGGATACTTTTCAATAATTCGGGATAAACTTCCAAAAAAAAAAGAGCATAGGTGTACGGAAGTGGAACAGGCAAGTGCATCATCAACGCACATTTGTCTTCATAGTGTGCCTGAGCATCAACGACCTTCTTGCTTCTCCCAAAGAAGTCCACCTCCACCGATAGCAAGGCAACAATCTTGTGAAGTGATTCAATCACATCTCCGTTGAATACTTGCTGGAGTTCTATGAAGTGGTGACCACACATCTCGTTTGGCGTTTTCGCTAATCTAAAATAACGACCACGCAGTTTGAACATAAACTGAATGGGTGCTTTTGGTAGGTCATTGAGAAACGACAACTTTGCAAACTCGGTTGTGAGCTTGTCAAGTGTCATTGATTCCACATCATCCATTGAAAGATTCAAAGCAATGGCAAGGATGTTCATCTGCCTTTCAAGGTCAGACATATCACGACAAGAGTGAATCTCTTGTAGTTGGTGTATGGTTATGTTGTTCCAATTCATAGTTTATGCGAAGTAAAATGTTCCTGGTCTATTGTGTGCTTTGCAATCAACGGCAAGTGCGAGAGCCATCACGCAGTCATCGTGTAGTCCAACGGGTGCAGTATATCGCACACCAGTTCTTGTGTACTCAAATTCAAAGTTCTCCATCTCCGAACCAATCGGTTCTTCAGGAAAAAACACATCGGTTTGTTGCACCGACATCACCAGTCCTTCAATCAACTGTTGTTTGCTTTGCGATGTAAACTTGAATCCCTTGACTCTTTGACAAAGTCGTTGAAGTTGTTCCACGATGGGATCCCCCACGCCTGTACTATCCACAAACGATGGTGTATTGCCGATGAGTTTAACAATCCGTGCTTGTGTGACTGACCAATCCGCTTGGAATCGTTCACAAAAACAAACACAATTGTTTGCATCCAGTCCGATGATTACCGTGTAATCAGAATACTTTGCCAAATCCACACCCCAAGCAACAACCGGCATTGATGAAATTGGTCGGTAACATTTGCGGATTGCATCCAAGCCAAACGGATTTGACTTGTCATCGGCTGGTTCTGCAAGGTATAATTCACGAAAGACATAATCAGGTAGATCTCGCTTTGCTTGTTCAATCTCTTTCTCCGAGATGATGCCTTCTCTCGCTGCATCGTAGGCAGTAATCTTGAAATACTTGTAGTCGGGTTCGCCTTGCCTTGCTCGTTCGCCTAATTTGTAGAACCAGTTCTTTTTGCCTTTGACATTCCCAATGAGTTTGCACTTGCCTTGTGTAGCAGTCAGCGTTGAACGGAGTGCATACCAACTCTCCTCACGCATCCTTGATGCCTCATCAATCACGGCAGCATACACATCATCTCCGTACAAATTGTCGGGCTTCTCTCCCGACTTGAATTCAATCCGTGATCCAGTTGGCAAGGTCAACAATAGTTTTGTTTCGTTGCTGATGAAGAAGTTCTTGTCGGTCACTTGGTTCTTCATCCTTCGGAATGCAATCTCAGCTTGTTGGTATACTGGAGCAACCCACCACACCGACTGCCCATCCTTGCATTGAAGTGCTTGTTCAAAGAGCCAAATGATATGGGATGCCGTCTTGCCTGTCTTGGTTGATGCAGCAGTAATCGTGAACCTCTCCTCGCAATCAAGGATGTCCTTTTGGTAATTGGTCAGATATGGTCGTGTGTAGTTTATTTGCACAACGATTTGTATAACTGCAAACGGGTCAAGTTGTGAAGTTCAAGATTGTGATGCTTTTGGCAGTAGTCGTAATTGCTCAATCCCATTGACTGACGAACTGAATGACCAGCATCAACCAACTTTTGAATGGCTGACTTCCACTCATTGCGACTGACGAATAGAACACCATCGTTTGCCGTGTGGTACAAATACGGATAAACGGCAGAGCAAATGATTGGTTTCTTGTATGCACTCGCTTCAATTATCTTCAGCTCAGATTTGCAGTTGTTGAACTTGGTGTTTTGCAACGGTGCAATCACGATGTCAAAATGCTTGTACACTTCACCATATTCAAACACGCTTGTTCCTTCAACAATCTTTGCATCGGGCATACTCTTAGCAATGCGATTCCAAATCTCACCTGGTGTGTAACCGCAGATGTAGAACTCAATGTCCATCTCTTTGATTTGGTCAGCAACCAACTTCAAGTCCTCCTCGTGAGTAACTCCACCAACCCAACCGACCTTGACTTTGTCGCTGCGTTCCGATGGCACGGCTTCCCATTGGTTGTGTGAGTAGTCCAAGCAATTGGATGCGATGATGACCTTCTCGTTGATTTGACGAATCTCTTTGGCAAGTGCTGAAGTTGTGGTGATCACCGCATCTGCGTAATTGATGGCATCCTTCACGCCTTGTTTGATTCCTTTTCTGTACGCCCAATATGCTGGGTTGTATTTAGGAATCACCCAATAGTCATCAATGTCAACAACATACGGAGTGCCTGAATCAGCAATCTTCTTCAAGACATCATAATGCCTGGCACCAAGCCATCGTGAGAATATGATCACATCAAATTGAGAATAGTCAAGGGTGAGCCATTCTTCAGGGCTTTGACAAACGCTGACATCTGCGTGTCCATCAATCTGCATCCGAAGGTGTGGTGTGAATAGTCGGTGGTACACTACACCATTGATGCCGTCAGTTAGTATCAGCAGTTTCATTCGTTTGGCAATAATGGGATAGGCATCCAGTACAACATATTGAGAACTCCTCCATCATATTCATCTACCCAATCACCGTCAATGAAACGGGCAATGTGTTTCAGTTCCTTCACCGAATGAACGATGCATAATCTTTCATCCTCAGGTGGTAGGATGTTCTCATCTCTCCAGTTTGCTCTCATCTAAATTAAGTGTTATTGTGAAATTCTTAGATTCAATTGTTTGATCAATGGTTTCTTTTGGTTTGCCTTGTGAACGAGTGAGCAACATCTCCAAGTTGAACAAGGAGTTCTTGTCGTGAGATTTCAACAATGCACCAGCAATGATTCTCTCAAGGATTGTGAACTCGTCACCTTTGTCAATCTTCTCAAGGTCTTTGCGTGACATCGTAAGCATCGTGTTGACCGTGTCTTCCACTTGGCTTTTTTGATATCCAATTTCCTTGAGTTGTGTGATCAACTTCTTGGGTCTTCCGTGAGGATTTAGGACTTCACCTTTCTCAGGTCTTGTCAAACTTCCTCCGTGTGCTTGTGGTTCTTGTGTTGCCATTTTACCGAATTAACTCCGAATTTATTTTGCCATTGACAATCTTTGTTCGTGAATGGATTTCAACCACTCTTTGTATTGTTTTTTATCTCCAAATTTGATGTGGCACTCTCTACACAAACACATCAGATTGTCAATCACATCTTTGGTTGTTGTTCCTCCCATTCCTCTGGCTTCAATGTGGTGTAAGTCGTTGCCAACTTTTCCGCACACTTCACAATCTATGAATGAGCTGATGTCATACCCGAAGTGATCCATATAAATTTTGACATAAGGTTTCATTTAGTGAATAGCAATGACCACTCAAAGAATAACTTCACGCTACTTTGTTTATTGTTGCTCATTTGCGTTTGCGTTTTGGTTTCTGCTCGTCATCGGCAAGTTGTGCCAACTCCAATGCTTTTTGGTCTGCCCAAATTAAAAGTGAGAACACCGACTCAATCACACAGGTTGAGCAGTTTGGAACATTGCGACCAAATATCTCACGATGTACATTCTGAAGTTGTGCGGATTGCTCGGGCGTAAGTTGGAACACGAGTGTCTTTTTGTAGATCTCGTATGCCGGGCGGAGTGACTGGATGAATTCTATCATAGTTTTGTTTCAAGGAGTGCGACAATGACGGTTGCTATGGATGCGTACAAGATACCCACAAAGCCGTAAGTGTATATAAAAAATGACAATCCCAACCACCACGACAAACAAAAAGCACAGTCAAGTGGTTTCATTCGTTTCCACTTTGAATAGTCGCTTCCGTAGAGATAGCGTTTTAGAAGGTCGGCTGGTTTGCCAAAGTTCACAATGATGATGCTTAGACAAGCAATTCCAATTATTTCGTTGTACATCTTTCTTTCATTAATTTGATTACTCGCAACACTTCTCTGACTGATATATCCGTTTGGCGGTGGATTGCTCTTGCTGACATTCCGCTGCACCAAAGTTTGAAAAGTTCTCGTTCATAGAAATATGCTGATTCAGTTACCTGGTTTATTTTGTTGATTCGGTTTTGCTCAATTTGTTCTTCTTGTTCTCTCTCAACAAGTAAGTCGGGAGCATCGGGGAAGTCCAGCTCATAGACATCATACTGATCGTATATCCGAGATTCTCCGAAGGGATGCCGGTTGCCGTTGATACAAAGGTAAAGAGTGCGGATTGCCCAAAATTGGATATATCCTTCACGGTGTAACTTCTCCACATAGTCATCAGGTTTCTCAAGGATGGTCAAAAAAAAGTATTGGTATAATTCATTGGCAAGTTCGGTGTTCTTAGCGATGTTCTTCGTTGCTTTCCGTAGCCAATCGGCTTTGGATAACTCCAATATGATATCCGCTTTTGTCAACTTTTCTTTTCAATAATGCAAATATAACCATCTTTTTCGTATTTTTTCTTGACCTTCAATGCTTCTTCTTCAGATTGGGCTATATGTATTGACGAGCTTAGACCTTTCGTGCAGATGCAGACCCAGTAAGGATAAAGCTTCAACATATAGTTTGTTACTTGTTCGGTCATATTCTATGAGAGATTCGTACACTTGTACGGAGTTGATGATGGTTGAGTGATCACGATGAAGAATGTTGCCGATGGAAAGATAGGTCATCTTCAAATGCTTCCTACAAAGATAGCAAAACAAGTGCCGAGCATCCATAATGTTTTGAGTGCGAACCTTGTCAATGATAGCATCAGGCGTGACATCATAGACGATTGCAACCACTCGCATTGCTTCAGTCCATTCCGCATCAATCTCGTTTATCTTGCATCTTGGGTTGACAATCTCTTCTTTGAGTTTCTTGATCTCGTCAATTCGTTTCTGATTTAGTTCGGCAACAACACCCCGAAGGCGTTTGACTTCTTGTTTGAGTAAGTGGGTTTCCTGGTGGTAGTTCATAGGTCGTTTATTATTTGAAAAAGTTGATAGGCAATTTGTGGAACTATGGCGTTCCCATATCCTTTGATTGATTCTGCTCTCCATTTTGGAAAGGTAATTCCGTCCAGTTTGTCGGGAATCCCATCATCTCCGCCACAAATCGGGGGTTGAGTTGGGAAGTCCCTCCACCAACTTTGTGTGCTATTTGCTCCGCTAAATTGCTGTTCTCCGCATTCGGCTTGTTGTGTCTTCTCAAACTCTCCATTGTCATCCCTGATCTCAGTCCGTCCGATGCACTTGGAGTCAAGAGAAATCTGCTCAATGTCACCGAGTGCATACTCCCCTCCTTGACTTGTGTTGATTTCATTGTTACTGTTGCGTTGGTTGAATCCATTGCAGTTGGAGTTGGTAGCAATAAACCAGCATCGGTCTCTGCGATGCGGAGCGTTTTTGGCTGCAGCTGGAATAATAAACGGCTGAACTTCGTACCCTTCAGTTTCCAAGTCAAGGCACACCTGCTGGAATACCAATCCGCCATCAATATTCGTGATACCAAAGACATTTTCAGCGATGACGAATCTCGGTTTAATTTCTTGAATTGCTCGTAGCATTTCGCCCCACAGGTAGCGTTCATCATCCGTGCCTTTTCTTTTTCCGGCAAGTGAGAATGGTTGGCAAGGAAATCCTCCAGTAAGAATGTCAATTGTGTTTGCATATTTTGTGAAATCAGTTTTACATATATCAATGTGACTATCCGCATTTGGAAAGTGATAGTCCAATACTTTTCGTGGGAACTCCATCCATTCGCAATGGAACACATTCTCCCATGCCATCCACTCGGCTGCTAAATCAAACCCACCTATTCCGCTAAACAATGAACCGTGTCTCATAGTCGTTCTTCATACATTGTGCGTTCACCGATGAATGTCGTTTTAATCGTGTAGCATTCACCGTGCCTATTCTTTGCGATAATCAATTCGGCTTCTTCTTGCTGGAGCTTCTCACCTGAATAGTAAGCCGGGCGAAATGGAAACATCACAACATCCGCATCTTGTTCTATTGAACCACTCTCACGGATATCGCTGAGCATAGGTCTTTTATCCGCTCTCTCCTCACATTTGCGTGATAACTGAGCCAACACTATGACTGTGATGTTTAGTTCCTTAGAAAGCAATTTTAGGTTTCTTGATATCTCTGCAATCTCTTGTTCTCGGTTTGTCTTTGTCCCTTTGATCAACTGGATGTAATCAATCACCAAAAGTTCAAGTCCGTGTTTTGCTTTGTGAATCTTTGCTTTGGATTTGATTTGCTGAATGGAGCAGTTCGGATCATCGTCAATGAAGAATTGCACCGTCTGATTGTTAGCTGAATTGATAAGTTGTTGCACCTCAAATTCCCGAAGGTTGGCATTCCGAATCTTCCAGTTTGCAAGGTCGGTGATCAACGACAAGTATCTTTTGACAAGTTGCTCGTTGCTCATCTCCAGCGACAAGAACAATCCCTTTCCACCAATCTTGGCGAAGTCATACATCAGCGACAAAGCAAGTGCCGTTTTACCTTGACCAGGTCTTGCAGCCATCACAATCAAATCACCGTTGTTCCATCCTCCCAATACCCGGTCAAGTCCAGCCCATCCCGTTTGTCTTCCCGTGAGCTTGTCACCTCTTTGCACCGCTTCAATAATTGCATCAACGGTCTTGTTGGTAACTGCTGAAATCTGAACGGGATCATTGATGGTAGTGAACTTGGTGTTGTCAACCATCGTTTGCATATTGGAAAGAATCTCTTTCAAGTCACAAGTCAAATCCAACTGCTCAAGATTTTCTATGAGTTGTTTTTTCAGGTACCTGTGCTCAAGTGCTGGAAGGTGACTGCTGATGTTTGGCATTCCGTATACATCTTGAGTCAAACGAACAATGGCAACCATTTCAACACGAGTGAACTTCTTTCCCAAAGTAAGGACATCAATCTCATCGTTGTTGATGTACATCTCCAACATAGTTTCAATGATTCGTTTGTTCAATGAGTTTTCAAACCATTGTGATTTGATTCTCGGCAACATTGCACGAGTTTGGTCGTAGAATAGTAATTGACCAATTATGTAATCTTCAAGTTCTTGCATCATAGTCCTTCAAATTAAATACATTTCGGTTGATAACTTGTGGAGTAGTCGCATTATTTGAAAGATTATTGTTCTTCCAAGTTCTGACGGCTGCCTTCCAGTTCTTCATTTTGTTTTTACCAACTAACCATCCGTTTGATTCGTAGTAGTCAAACCATTTTTCGGATACATCAGTCATTCCAATTTCCGTCATATAAGTTTTGATTTCTTCAATGGATGGTTTGATAAAAACATCCCTTTGTTTTTTATTATCATTTTCACTTACACTTACATTTACACTTACACTATCAGCTTTTTTGGGTTCTTGAAAAAAGGGTTGGGATTTTTGGGTTTCTTCTTCCTTCTTTGGTCTACCACCTTTTGCACCATTCTCCTTTTGTTTACCAATGTAAACTTCATACTTCTTCAAGTCACGCTTCAGAGATTGTTGAATGGGTTCAAATGCGATGCTCAATAGTAGATCATCACAAGGTGGATTTTCATCGTTCACATAAGCGAAGATGTGTTTGATTAATCTACCAGCAATCTCATCAGGCAGTTTGTTGAATACTCCTTGTTGATCACAATAGAGTACAAATGATTTTTTATCTTTAGCCATAAAAAAACCCCATCAAATTAGTGCAATTGCGGTGCGACTAATTCAACAGGGTAAAAATCTTTTAACGATGGGAATCCGCAATACTCCCGTTAACGATACAAAGATACTAATAATCTGATGGATCACAAATATCAATCATCAATTCATCGGCAACTTCATAATAAATAGTAAAAATTTCTTCGTTGCTTAAATGATTTAACTTGAACCATTCTCCAAGATCACGGTGTTCTTCAAAATATTGATGCAATGCTCTTTCTAATTGACGAGCTTCTTTGTGAGATTCGCATTGAAAATACTTTAATAACTCTAAACTATTTCTATCTGATAAAAGTGTTTTATATCGTTCACTTGGCTTTGATGAAATACCTATTTTGTGATGCTGAGTTATATTATCATACATTAAATAAATATTGGATATTGGTGTTTGTCTTTTCTCATAAATCAAATCTCTATTTTGTTCTAAAACTTGTGATTCAAGATCACCTGGTCTGTCCTCTAACATTGAGCCGTGAATAGAATATACCTGATTCCAAATTTTATACATCTCAAACACATTGATATTGTATTGCCCTTGTATATTAACACGATTTATTAATACATTTTTTATATTATCAATTTCACAAAGTGATAAAATTTCCGCAATAACAACATCATTATTTTCTGCAACGAGTTCAAATAACAATCCCGTGAATGGGCAATATTTAATCTTCTTATAAAATGTTGGACAACTATCAAGAATTACATTGGTAAAAGCACAATCATCACCAAGCATTATATGATTGCACTCAAAATACTTTTTGTCTTTATAGAAATGAATTAAAAATTTACCAGGTGATTCATCATAAAGTATTTTATAAAATTCATTTTTAATTTCTTTCATATCCCAAATCTTTTTTTACTTTGACCGTGTATCTTTGGCGTGACTGGTAGTTCTGCCCACGAAGATACTCGTGCTGTTCTTGAAGTTGAGCTCGTGTTCTTCTGATTGTTTCGGGGGATGGCAGTTGCTTGGCTTCAAACATCGTGAAGAAGTCGTTGCCGTTGCACATCCCTTTATAAATTACCGTCATCAGTTTGAAGTCACAATCCCTTGTTTCGGGTTGGTTAATCATTACTGCCGTTACCGTTGCTTTAATGTATTGGTTCATAAATTTCTTTTGCTTTTGAAAATCCCTGATTGTACCATTCCTGGCTTATAACTGGTTCGTATTGACTGGCTTGTCGTTCTATGTCCATCAGTATTGATGTGGTGTACACATCAGACCGCAGCTCACCGCTTTGCACTTTCTCCCACAACAACTCAAAAATGAATTCAGTTGTTGTCTTGTTGATCAATGAAGTTTGCATAATCTTTGGCATCTTGTTCGTTTTCAAAGGTGGCGAGTAGCTCTCCAGCAAAATACACTCGCCACTTGACAATGAAATTAATCGTTGCTTTTACCACTAACGCTTTTAACATTTTTTCTACTTTGAATTAAATCGTTTGCGTGTAGTTCCCAAGTTTTAGCACGGTCATTTGCTGATTGAATTTGTGACCGGATACTAAGATTCTCAGCTTGTAAATCCCAATGATCACGGTTTAACTTGTTTACCTGTTCTTGTAGTTCTTCTTCCCTTATTGAAAGTGCGTTGACTTTGAATAAAGCAATGGCGAGAAACAAAGCCAGTCCGATGATGATGATGGTTGTCATAAGAATCTAAATTTAATGATGTTATTGTTTTTGTTTTTGGTGTCCCTCACAACTTCAATAAGATTAAGTTCAACATATTTTTTAATCAAATTTGAAACATCCCATTTCTTGTGCTTGATGTAGATCTCTTTGAAAAGAACATCGTGTCTGAGAATCCATTCTTTGCCGTAAGCGGATTTTATTTCATCTAGGCACAATTGAGTGGTTCGGTGAATCCCTCGGTTGCGTGTTTTCTTAACTGGTGTTGAAGTTCCATCAAAGTACCTGTTCAAGATACCCATTGCTTTTTTCAAGATTGCCAAATCACTCTCAGGCATTTGGTCAAATAATTGCATTTGATTCATAGTATTTTTTTATTTAGTTTTTCCTTTGTAAAATTTGTGTTGATAGAGTGACTGAGTGTAGTCGTCAAAATGCGGAATGAATTCATCCCTTTCAAATTGATACGGCTGTGCCTCAGGCATTGCATTCACTTCACGAAAGTATTGTTTCAACTTCCAGTACACAAACATCACCGCAATGGTGATGGGTGTAATTACGATTAAGAATATCAAATCCATAAATCAAAGTAACAATTTAACTTTCACAATAACAAATTTATTTTCTATTTGAATTGGTGAATGAACGATTTATTTTGTGATTGACAAAAAGAGTTCACCAGCATACTGCAACTTCTCGTCAATGATTTCCTTGATGTCTTCATCCAAAGTGATCAGCGTTTGCGTGAGCTTCTTGCCGATGGGCATTCGTGGATCATACGACAAGAACAATCCCTCAGTCATCTCCGTTGCAATCAAACCCATTTGCACTTGCCAATAGTATTCGGGTCGTTTTGATTTGAGTTGTTCGTTGTTGGTGATGAATGAGTTCTGAAGGTGGTTGCCTGAGTTAAACGGACATTTGATTTCAACCAGGTGTGTTCCAAGTGCATCAGGTGAATACCCTCCCCATTCTCCATAGGTAATGAATGTGTAGGTTTCAGCACCGTAGTATGTGTAGAATCCATCTGACTGGAGTTGAAAGTAGTGGAACGCTTCTTTCTCGTGTTCCTTTCCCCAATCCAATGCTCTGCCATACATCTCCGCTTTCTGCCCGGTTAGGTACTCCGCTGCCTTTTCAAAGATGAATGTCTTTGCAGTTTCTGACAGGTACTCCGATTTGTTTTTCGGAGTTCCCATCAGCTTGTGGATTTCAGATGCCGTGAAGCGTGACCGCCTTAAATCTTGCCAGTCATCTTCGTTTAGATTAGTGTGAATAGTTGGAAGTTGATGTTTCATTTCTCGCCTATTAAAAGTTTCTGATTCGCTTCGCTCACTTCAAACTTGCTGGTGATGTCAGTCATCAGTCCACCTGTCTTCAAATGCTCAACGGCTTTTGCCCAACTGGGATGCTTTGGATTGAGTTCATCACGCTTCGGTGCTGATTGTCTTCCCATTGCTTTCTCTCCGTCATCGTCATCGTCAATGTTTAGATTTAGGATTGAGCCGAGTGCGTAACGCCTTGCATAGGTCATTGCACTTCCCATTGCTTGTGGATCGTTTTGTTTTGCAACTGGCATCACATAGGATGATTCCATCCATTCGCCTGATTCAGCGTGAACGATTAATGTCGTGAGTGCATCTCCATCGGGAAACTGCGTGATTGCCAATCCGCATTCGCTCAATGGCTTTTGGATGGTGTCCAGTATGTTCGCCAAACTTGCATACTTAGATTTGAAGAAAGGATTCTTGGATTCCTTTGATACTTTGCTGACGGTTGCTTGGAAGTTTACCAAAGCACCGGCAATGTTCTTGATTGATTCTGACTTGTTCATAGGTTTATAAAAAATTAGTTTGTTGTCCGAGCATAAATAGAACTGTGAATTTGTCCACTTCGTTTTTGAAGAATGCCTCTGAGTTGATGCCATCAAATTCAGTAGTCACACAATCACCGAATCCAACTTGGCGTGAGTTGACATATTCTTGTAGCTCATCAATGTGGTTTTTAATTAACCAATGATCAACGGCTTCAATTGTGTAGATGTACTTCTCTAGCTTGAGAGTACCAGGAACGGAAAGAATCCATCCATTGATTGCAAGTTCAATCATTGTTGACCTCCCTCAATGCAATCTCAATGACTGCTTTTGCCTTCGGAGAAACGATGTTTCCCTCAACTAAATACTTGCGAACGGTTGGAAGTGATACTCCCGTTTTTCTTGCGACAATCTGATAAAGACCTTGTCTGCGTTTAAGTTTGATTATTTCTATTGCTTTCGTGTAATCCATAACGAGAGCAAAAGTAAAATAAACTTATCTATTATGCAAATAAAATTTACTTTTAATTAGATTTTTATATCCTCCGAGAATATCAAATCCCCGAATCGTGCGTTCAATTCGTTGACCAATTCCATTTGAATGGATTCCGTGAATGCCTTCTCCAAGAATGGTTGTGCCTTCGTTCCGCTGCGGTGAATCTTCTTGGCAATGGCTTTGGCAAGTATATCGTATGTCTGACCTTCAGCTGGTTTGATACCTTTCTGACTAATCCAAGTTTTTAACGACTGCCAAAGGTATGGAGTGCCTTCAATGTGTCCTCCTCGTGTTGGCTTCCTTCCGTATTCTATGAATTCCCAATAGTCCTCAGCAAGAAGAATTGTGTTGATGGATGTCGGTGACTTGGTGATGGTACCTGGTATGAACGACTGACGAAGTTTGGATGATGCGTTTGTGCCGTTGGCATCAAGGTTTGCCCAAATCGGTGGGATGACTTTCTTGTTCCACCATTGAACGATGATCTGTTGCAAGAGTGACCCTTCAGATGCATCACCCAAGTATGTATCAAGTGCATCGGGTAATTTGGACAAATCTATTTCAGCCATCCGACAACGCTTAAAACAATCAAACCTATACTTATACTCTTAAACAACTTCAAAGTGCGTGAGATGGCTTTATTTTGCTTCACAAGGACTTTGTTCTCATCCTTCAGATAGCCGATGTTTAACTTTTGTTTGATGATGATAGAATCTTGCTGATCAATGATGATGGAATCTGACTGAACAATATTCATCAAC
>CAUYTX010000334.1:0-1414 GCA_963575665.1 Gammaproteobacteria bacterium
GATGTATTCGCTGTAAATACTTCTACTAACGTAATTACAGTTACTGGTTCTATCACTGTTAGTGGTAACGTAGATGGCCGTGATATCTCTACAGACGGTACTGCTTTGGATAATTTGACTACTACTATTGGATTATCAGCTCTTACTGCTGCTGAAGTGGATCAATTAGAAAATATCAATGCTAATACTATAAGTTCTACTCAATGGGGATACATCAGTTCTTCAGACCAAGCAGTAGCTACTACTTCAGATGTTATTCTTAACAGTGCTATACTAGATAGTACTGGTACAGAAGCACTACTTGTACGTAAAAATGCTGATGCTGGAGATGTATTTACTGTAGATACTACAAACACCATTGTTAAGGTAGGTTCTGGTAGTGCTATTGCTAATACATCACGTCTTTCTATATACGGTAATGTTAGTTCTTCTACGTTAGGACCACATTTAACTGCAACTACTACAGAAGATATTTACCCTGTATTGCAACTATTGAACTTTGCCCATGATAATGTTAGTATAGTATTTGATGGGTACTTTGATGGTTCTCTAAGAAGTAGTGACCTAGGAAGTAATTATAGAATACTTAAAGCAGGTGATGAAATGAGATTTCAGTATTCATCTGGAGTAGCTGCTGGGTCTGTAGTAACTTATACTACTGGATTTCTTATGGGTACAACTGGTCTAGTTACATTTGATGGTGGAATAGTAATAGACCAGACTAGTACAGAAGCATTCCTTATTCGTAAAAATGGTGATACTGGTGATGTATTTACTGTAAATACTTCTACTGATGTAGTTACTATAGCTGGTTCTATTACTATTAGTGGAACTGTGGATGGTAGAGATATATCTGTAGACGGTACTGCTCTAGATAACTTGACTACTACTCTTGGACTAAGTTCACTGACTGCTGCTGAAGTAACACAGCTTACAAATATAAATGCTAATACTATAAGTTCTACCCAATGGGGATACATATCTTCTTCGGATCAAGCAACAGCTACTACTTCCGATGTACAACACAATACAATTATTGCAGATGCTACTTCTGCTACTGCTTTCGTTGTACGTAAAAATGCTGCAGGAACTACAGTATTCAATGTAAATACAAGTACAGACGTGGTTGCGGTTACTGGTTCCATTACTGTTACTGGGAATGTAGATGGAAGGGATATCTCTGTTGATGGATCTGCTCTAGATAATTTGACTACTACAATTGGATTGTCAGCATTAACTGCTGCTGAAGTAGATCAATTAGAAAACATTAATGCTAATACTATAAGTTCTACCCAATGGGGATACATATCTTCTTCAGACCAAGCAACAGCTACTACTTCCGACGTACAACACAATACAATTATTGCTGATGCTACTTCTGCTACTGCATTCGTTGTACGTAAAAATGCTGCAG
>CAUYTX010000335.1:0-1412 GCA_963575665.1 Gammaproteobacteria bacterium
GGGTGAAAGGCTGGGGCGGGGTTTTTTAGTTTGGGGGAAAAAGGGGCGGAGGGGGGGGGGTCGCTATTTATAAACAGCGATGGCGACTATTTATAAACAACGGTTTCTCAGAAGAAACCGTTGTTTCTATTCCTCTAGTACTATCACCCCGGCTATTATTATACAAGCCATTATCACAAAAATTATTATCATATTTATTCTTCTTCCTTATTGGGATAAGTCACCACCGTTCCATCATCATAAGTGACAACCGCCCCATCATAATGAAAAACAATCTCAAAACTTTCATCAGACTCAAGAGCAGGAGGAGGAGGATTATAATTTATTAGATCCATGTTTATTCTTCTTTCTTAAACAAAAACAATATAAAAAGCACGATAAACAATATTAACAACATATTTATCAGTGCGTTTTATAATTAACATTTGCGACGTTCTTGTCCCAGCAAGCGCGGCAATTGAGACATTTATTACCTTGCGCCGAACTAGGACAAGTGAAACCAATGTCAGACACGCCGGAAGTAACACATCCCAAACGATTGGCAATTGACACAGGCGGCTGTCCATTTATCATAAGAGCAGAAAGTCTCACAGTGAGGTTTTCAGGCAATGCGCCGTATTGTTTAACATACTGCGCCACGATTGAATATTCCCGAGTCGGTAACCAGAAAGATATGTTTGACAGATTTTTTGCGATTTGGCAAATGTCTGATAAATGTTTGAGGGATTGAATGTCGCCGCTATCGTGCCAACGAAAGAAACCGCTTGACTCGGTTCCACCAATTGCAATAGTCATAGCGTCAACCCACATTGGGTCACTGATTTTATTAAAGCGACGAATCAGCGCATTTTTAACATTGGGGAAACCATATCGGCCTTTTAACGCATAGCATTTGGAGCAAATGCTGCCCGTAACATTCCGAAGCTTCATTCCCGTTATGCAAAGCCACGCAGGAATTGAAAACCCTTGGCAAGGCATTTTGCTGGGCGCGGAAAACCCACCGATAAACTCCACCGCTTGCTTCACCGTCATTTCGTTTTGCATGGGATAAAATTACTCTATCGCCTCACGTTTTGCAATCAATTTCTCAGATATTTCTTTTTGAATTTCTTCACGCAAAGCTTGACTTTCGCGCCAGAAAAGCCACCGAATTTGGCGCACATTTTGAGATTGTATTTTTTTGGCTTGGCGTTCTGCCTCGGTCCATCGGATGGATCGAGGGGTCCATTTTTTATTCGTCATCTTTGAGATTGTTCCACATGGAACAGTCAATGTCGATTTTTTTAAAAAGTATTTTTGCGCTGCGGCCTGGAGGTTGGCACGAAGGTTGCTCCACGAAGGTTGGCACGCTACCTGCTACCCCCCCCCCCCCCCCCGGGGGGGGGGGGGGGGGGGGGGGGGGGGGGGGGGGG
>CAUYTX010000336.1:0-1410 GCA_963575665.1 Gammaproteobacteria bacterium
GAACGCCAGCTCGTTTTTTTGCCCCTTGCATAACCCCTATGCGCGGGACAGAAATTGTTTATATGTTTATTTAATTAGAGAGTCAACTTCTTTCTTCGGCTTCTTTACGAAGCAGTTCAGTCTCCGACTTCACCCGCGAAACCCAGCCGCGTGTCCCTCCCTGATACTCGTCGCACAACTTGTGCAACGGACAGTATGTGCAGTCATTCCATTTTGCAGGCTCACCCAGTGCATCTAACATTGCGGGACGCGGAGGAAGCTTGTCTGTCTCGATTGCAGATGCAGCCGTCTCATAGAATTCTCTGATGCCTTCCTGTGATATAAGTGTCTGCTTCTCTGCGTCCAGACCGAGGTCGTGGGGCCTATAATGCATTACTCCGTTCTCATCCCAGCGTAACTTGAAGCCATGCACGAAAGGTAACACACGGAAAATCTCCTGGAAGGCAGGCTTAGCAGGCTTGCCCAGCTTGACCTTTCCATTCTTGTACATAGAGTCAGCCGTCGCTTCCTGCGGTTCGCCTAACTTATAATCACACTTGTCTGAGTGACGCTGATTATAGCGTGGGAAGTGGCCGCCTATCCAGCCCAGGTGTGCTCCGAGTACATGATAATTCACACGGTTAGCATAGTGCAACTCGAATGGTACACCCAACTGCCAGCTGTAGTGTCCAGCCTGACAGAGGTGCGGAGTCTTTGGTTTATCTCTCAACACATCGCGCACTGTCCAGATGGACGATGCCTGCTTAAGTTCAAGTCCAACTACGGGGCCTGTTACCTTGTGAGCCAGGACAATGTCCGGCCTACCTGTTACTGGAGTACCGTTACGAGTGCTCCAGTTTGTTGGTACATCTGCTTCTCTTAGCACGGGGCCAACTGTCCAGCTGCGCTCAAGCCAGCGCACCCAGCCGTCCTCATTCAGGTGTCCGGCCGCGAACATCCAGGCCTTAGAGTTCATATCTTCAGTGTCGGGAATCTCAAGGCTCATGCTGCGTAGCAGGGCCTTACGTGCACAGCCTCCTATGGTGGCTAGACCTTCGGTCGTCTCAATGAGAGAGCCTGAGTTGCCTCCGCGTAGGGAGCCGACCTTAGATGCCTCGTGTTTCTTGCCTTCTTCTGTTTCAAGTCGGATGCCCTCATGCAGAAGGCCGACGATATCGATTTCCATGTGGGCTCCTTAAGTTTTGCAGACCCAGTTGTTGTAGATTTGAATGATGAGCTGACGGAATTCATTAGAGGATAATTCTAGTTTAGCCCTATTACAAATAGCACAGCATGCTGCTACATTATCTGCAGTATACCCTTTTGTGTTGTCAACTCTGTCTAGTCCGTTTGAGTATATTATTTTTGTTTCTGCAAAAGTAACATCTGCTTTAGTGTGTTGTCGTTTTATACCAGATAAGTAAGCGTTCA
>CAUYTX010000337.1:0-1402 GCA_963575665.1 Gammaproteobacteria bacterium
AATATAATGGTAAGATAGTTTGGTATTCGGGATGTAATGGTAGAAAGTCATAGGCTGGTAGAGGGTATGAGTGATAGTTTTGAAACGTATCATATCTTACCATCCATTGATTATCTAGTTTTGTTATTGTTCCTTTCATAGCTTTCTATTTTATTATATGTTTAATGTTTTAATTGTTTCGTTTTTTTCTATTATCAGTAACCCACATCGGCTGTAAGTTATCTAATGAATTTACTAAAGATACTTTGACATCCCAATCAAATTTACTAACTGCTTTTTTATGGTCTATTTCCCAACATCCTCTTTTTCCACCGTAATTATCCCAATTCATTCCTTCACTCCATAACGATTCAATATGTTCTCTAAGTTGTTCAGCTGAATATCCTAGTGATTCTATTGTTGTTGTTTGTTTATTTTGTTTTAATCGTTTTAAAGCGCCTGTTAATTGGTTTCGCCAAGCTATAGTCCATGGTTTTTCTTGTCGTTTTTTAGCGTCTGATTTTTTATTGTATTGTTTTACTTTGTCTGGATTATTTTTAGCCCATTCATAGAAGTAATCTTTATTATTTTCTTTCCACTTAGTCTGTGTCTCTAATACTTTATCTTTGTTATTCTCATACCACTCTTTAGCTTTAGTATTAAGATATTCTCTATTATTTTCTCTCCATTCTTTAGGTTTAGGAGATATCTGTTGATATATCTTAGAACGTTCTAATATTTCTTCTTTGTTATTTTGATATCGTGTTTTAGCTGCTTCAATATAATATTGTTTATCAGTAGTATTATATTGTTGTTTTTTACATTCTTTACAAGAGGACATATATTTTATATTTTCATCTTTAAATGTACCTGCTTTACCAAAACACGATATCTCTTTTATTTGCTCACACTTATTGCATTTCTTAGTCATATAATATTATTTATAATAAATATATGAAAATAGCTAAGAAACATAATTTTCTACTAAACATTCAACGTTTTATCCCAGGCAGATACGTGCAGGCGTGTAAGACCGCGGAAGCGATATTTTTTACTCATCTCTAATACAAATTGAGTACGCTCATGAAAATCAGTTTGACTATCTAATCCTGGCATACAAACTACATTCTTAAGAGGTATGCTAAATGGTACTACGAAGTCACGGAATAGTTCCTTAACATCATCTTCAGTACTGATTACAAATTTAAACTGATAATTGGAATGTTGTTTGATACGTTCTATTGCTTCTGGTACTATACGTTGTTTTGCTGTCATACCTGAGTTAGATAGCTTTGGTGAGCAGTTGATTTGATGTAGATGTTTCCATAA
Source organism: Gammaproteobacteria bacterium (assembly GCA_963575665.1). GTDB lineage: Bacteria > Pseudomonadota > Gammaproteobacteria > CAIRSR01 > CAIRSR01 > CAUYTX01. The sequence continues at coordinate 1,309 of CAUYTX010000337.1, forward strand.
TGGATCTTCAATATAAACTGTACCGTTTGTCTCTATTTCATTATACTCAGTTATATCAATATCTGATCTTGTCCATGCATTCAAGAACTTACTA
>CAUYTX010000338.1:0-1398 GCA_963575665.1 Gammaproteobacteria bacterium
TACGTCTAATGCAAGTAAAAATTCTGGTTCTTTTTTCATATAAAAATTTTATATAAAATTAAACCAGAATTTAAAAAAATAAATGCTATAAACTAATTTTTATTCCTAAGGCAATAAATTCATTAACATTTTTAACTATATGACGGTCAGGTTTAGCTATAGCTATAAGATTACCTAAATTATCATATAATCCAACTTCACTAATTCTTGGATTGTCAGTAGAACCTATTGTTGGGTTTGTTGATGCACCAAATTCACCTCTATCAGCAATACATGTTATACTTTGATGAATATCGGTTGATATATTATCAAAAGTCACTGTACTACCAGTTGTTTCCCCTGAAGTAATGTCACCAATATTATCAACAATCATTGGGTGAGTTAATACAAGCATACCTTTATCTAAATAAGCAACACCAACAATTGTATCAGTTATAATGCTTAGATTAGAATTAGTTTGATAATTGAATAATTGTTTTCCATTAAGACTAAAAGGTTTATTTGTGTTCCAACCAGTACCCCATGACAGAGTTGAATCACTATTGGGTTTATTTATTTCATCTGAAAATAAAAATGCTATATTGTTTTCAATAACTTTAGATGTTGTTGATGTATCATAAATATTACTATCTTCAACATTTAAAGAAATATTTTTATTTTGGAAAGTACCGTAAATATTAAAAGTACCAGCACTAGTTGGTACTGTCATTTTAATACTTTTACCATCTATTGATTCACCATATGTTGAATTATCAATTGCAAATACGGCAATTTTAGTATTTGCCAAACCACTATATGCTGTATCGCTATAACCACCATTTAAATTTGTAACACCTGTAAATGTATTATCATTATTTGAATTTAAAGGTAAACCAAATGAATAAAATAAATTAACGTAAGAGTTAGTATCATGACTATTTCTATCAATAACTAGTCTAGTTATATTATCACCACTAACAGTTGCAAAACCATTGAATATTGTTTCAGTTATAATATTGAATGATTGAGCTTCAACACTTTTTTTAGTGACACCATTTTTATTCAAGTATAATAAACTTTTTAATATTACATTATCCGTTACGCTATTGCTTATTGTATTCATTGGTCCAATATCACCAGCTAAACTTGGTACTTCACCACTATTCAAAGGATAAGCTGCATAATAATTTGCATCTGAATCACCAAGACTAAATGTTGATATCAAAGCATTATTTGTAGAAACTAATCTTTTTCTACCTAAAGGTGTTAACTTAGCTACTAAGTTAATTGACGGTGTTACGCTATTAAATCCCATATTAAAAATCCATACTTAATTCTAACATTATTGTTCCAAGTAATAAAGCAACTGGTGTGCTAATTTTTCCGATACAAACAAGATTTTTATTTGCATCATAAATC
>CAUYTX010000339.1:0-1394 GCA_963575665.1 Gammaproteobacteria bacterium
GGCCGATAGCATCTCCGTCAAAAACGTGGAAACGACGGACACAGTGGTCGGATCTGCTGGAGAGGACACTGTATCGCTGTTAGTTGCTAGTGCTATTTCCATCAGTAAGGTGGAGACTCTCGTAGGTAGCACGGGTAACGACACGATTACGCTTCTCGTCGCTGCTAACACTCAAGTGAGTGGCGTAGAGACTGTGATCGGTGCTAGTGTGGCGGACACCGTTTCCCTGTTGGTAGCAGGCAACGTTAGCGTCACCGGAGTGGAAACCGTATTCGGTACAAGTGGGGCCGACACGATCACGATGTTAGATGGTTCTGGTGCGTATACCTTCGCTTTTGCATCGGGGGACTCGAGTAGTACTGCTACTGATCAAATCGTGGGTTGGACTGGCGGCAATGACAAGATTGATTTTGGATCGACTAGCTTGGCAATTGAGGCCGTATCGCCGGCTGCCGTGTCAGGAACTGCTTCAATTGACAGTCATGGTTTGGCTACCTTCTTTACGAGCGACAGCACAGTAAATCTGAGAATTACTGCGGTCGAACATGCGTTATCGACTACCAATGGTGCGACTGCTGGAGAGTGCGCAGTGTTCGTTGATGGAGCAGGTAATACCTACCTGTTCATCTCAGATGGGGCGGATGGAGTAAGTGCTAATGACCTAGTCATTAAGCTAGTCGGGATGAATGCCACGACTGGTATTGTGATCGCTAGTGGGGACATCTCCTCGATCACCTAGTAGTCATCGCCAGAGGGAGATAACTGGGAGGAGGTTTCTCCTCCCGGAGTAGATGAACCACGGGTCGGGTAGTTGCTAAAAGCACTATCCGACCCGTTGGCGTTTTTGGGACTAAACGAGTGACCTCACAAAATGGCTAAATCATGTTCCGATTCCCTCCCACCTTCGGCGTATTCCCCCTTGGCAGGGGGAGAGTTTTACTTACTAAACTCCCCTCCTTAGTTAAGGAGGGGTCCCCGCAGGGGAGGGGTGGTTGTTTTGACGAATTGCCATTTTAGGTTGTGTTAGCTATAGTGTGTAAGACTTTTTTGGTCGCTATTTTATCAGTATGCGCGAAAAACCCCGTCCTTCAGGGCGGGGATGAATAGCGCGGTTTTAGTCTGGGGTCTGCTGTTGTTCGATGTATTTTCGAATAATAGAAACAGGTGCTCCTCCACAACTGTCATATTAATCATTGCTAACAGCCATAATCTAAACTATACTGTGTAAATGAAGCGACGGCAAGCCTACAAATTTCAGCTCATGCCGAATGGTGAACAAACGCGACTAATGCGTAAGTTTTCGGGCTCTTGTAGGTTTGTCTATAACTATGCCTTGCAACTACAAAAAGAAAATCACGAAGCAGGTAAGCCATTCATTAGCTACGTAAGTATGG
>CAUYTX010000340.1:0-1387 GCA_963575665.1 Gammaproteobacteria bacterium
GGACGGAGTAGAAGAAGTACCGCGGATCGCCGCTCAGTATGGCCTTCGAGTCACTGCGGGAGCGTGGGTAGACCAACGACTCGATCGCAATGAAAAGGAACTCCAGAATCTCATCCACAATGTTCGGACATATCCCAACATTGAACGTGTCTTAGTAGGAAACGAAGCGGTACTACGTGGCGATTTGACCGTAGACCAATTGGTTCATTATCTCAGGCGCGTCAGGTTACTCACTGCGGTGCCCGTCAGCACTGCGGAACCTTGGCACGTCTGGCTTAGCCATCCCGAACTCGCAGCAGAGGTAGACTACATTGCCATCCATATCTTGCCGTACTGGGAACAGATCCCAGCCGACGTGGCAGTACGTTGGGTACAAGACCAACTGCATCAAATCCAAGCCCTCTATCCAAACAAACATGTGGTACTCGGTGAAGTGGGTTGGCCCTCAGAGGGTGGACATCGAGGACCCGCAGAAGCCAGTCCTACCAATCAAGCCAAATTCGTCCGCGAATTCTTAAACCTAGCAGATCGGGAAAAGCTGGATTACTTCATCATGGAAGCCTTCGATCAACCTTGGAAACGAGAGATTGAAGGTTATGTAGGACGCTATTGGGGATTATTTAATGCCAATCGCCAACCAAAGTTCTCATTTGTTGGAGAAATCTCTGACAATCCCCTCTGGCAACTACAAGCATTGCTCACAGTTGGACTCGCACTCTTTCCCATAGCGTGGTTTGTAGCTCGTTTTCGGCACATTCGACAAGGAGGCAAGCTCTTTTATGCTGTGGTCATTCAAGGATGTGCTTCCTTGCTGGTCTGGAGTGCTTCTGCTCCTTTGCTCTGGTACTTAGGGGGTTGGGAAACTTTCCTCTGGGCTTTGATGCTTCCTGCGCAGCTTGCGTTATTAGGGGTAGTTCTCATCAACGGCTTCGAAATGAGTGAAATGGTGTTTGGGCGGCTTCGTCGAGTGTTTTTGCCCCTAGATCCACCACGCCAACGAGATTTTCCGAAAGTTTCTCTGCACCTAGCTATTTGCAATGAACCTCCGTCCATGGTGATTGAAACCCTCAATAGCTTGGCGCGACTTGATTATCCAGACTACGAAGTCTTGGTCATTGATAACAACACCGTGAATGAAGCACTGTGGCGTCCAGTTCAAGCTCATTGCGCTCTCCTAGGGCCGAAATTCCGATTCTTTACCCTCGGTAAGATCCAAGGCTACAAAGCAGGTGCCTTGAATTTTGGATTACGAGCTACGGATCCAGAGGCAGCTGTCGTAGGACTCATCGATTCTGATTACGTCGTAGAACCCAACTGGTTACGGGCTACCCTGCCTTACTTCGATAAACCCGAAGTAGGTTTTGTCCAAGCACCACAAGACCACCGC
>CAUYTX010000341.1:0-1385 GCA_963575665.1 Gammaproteobacteria bacterium
CGCAGCCACATCACTGACCATCCGCGCATCTGGCCGCGAAATCACTTAATCAAGGAGAGCAGCATGGACAAATTCATGATGATGCCCAAGGGCTTTATGGGACTGCCGATGGAGGAAGAATTCATCAGCACAGCCGAGAACAAGAAAAATACCCAGATCGCCATCGACGACTGGATGCTCGGCCCTGAGAATCCATCCAACGAGCCAACGGCCAACAAAACCTACTGGATCGCTGTGGGCAAGACCATGCAAGTGGACGAAAAAGAGTCTCGTCGTCGTCGCTGCTCGAACTGCGAGTACTACGACAACAGCACCATGACGCAGGCCAAGATGGAGCGCATCCCCCGCAATGACTGGGACACCGATGCTGGTTTCCGTGGTTACTGCACCAAATTCGAGTTCATCTGCCACGACCTGCGCGTCTGCCAGGCATGGGAAGAACGTGAATTTGAAATGGAAGATTGACCAAATGCCAAAATGTGGGAAAATAGTCAGCACTGAGCCGTTCGAGCCGCCAGTAGCTCACAAGCCCCTGCATAGGAGTTTTCGATGAGTCATGTTGCGGTTCAGGAAGTCAAAGCTGGCGTGCCAGCCGAGCACCTGCCAATCTATCGCTTAGAGGCCGAGCTACTCAAGCTGCCTCAGGTGGACATGCCTGTCGATCACGACTTCTGCAATGGCTTGTACGCTCGCACCATGCACATTCCTGCTGGCACCGTTTTGACTGGTGCAATCCACAAAGAAGAATCGTTTTTCTTGGTGCGCAAGGGCGAATTGATTGTCAGCACAGACAACGGCCCACGCACCCTTAGACCAGGCGACATGAGCGTCTCCAAGATCGGCACCAAGCGTGCTGGCATTGCCTTGACCGATGTTGAGGTGACCACATTTCACGCAAACCCCAGCAACGAGCAAGAACCACAAAAATTGTGGGACTTGTTCACTATTCCAGCGCCAGCATCAGCTCTTGAAACTGCACAGACAGCGCAATTGGAGGAATCAAAATGACATTCGGATTATCAGGAGCAGCACTGGCTGGTATTGCCGTTGGTGGTGCTACGCTTATTTCTGGCATGGCCCAAGCAGATGCAGCAAAATCAGCATCGCAAGCACAAGCAGGTGCAGCACAAGCAGGAATTGACGAACAACGCAGGCAGTTTGATGCAGTTCAAAAACTACTTGCACCTTACGTTTCTGCTGGAACACCAGCACTCGAAGCACAGCAAGCATTCCTTGGCCTTAAAGGGCCAGAGGCAGAGCGTGCGGCTATCGAGCGCATCAGAGGTGGCGAAACATTCCAAGCACTTGCCGGACAAGGCGAGGAAGCATTGCTCCAGCGTGCATCAGCCACTGGTGGCTTGCGTGGTGGAAACATCCAAGGCGCA
>CAUYTX010000342.1:0-1384 GCA_963575665.1 Gammaproteobacteria bacterium
CTAAACTAAAACCACACCAGAAATTTATATATGCTAGTTCATCTAGTGTTTATGGTAATGCTGGTGAATTAGTAGTGGATGAAAGCTATAATGGATTTATACCTCATAACCACTATGACATTACAAAACATGTAATTGACTTATATGCTCCTAAATTTGACACTCAGTATTATGGATTAAGATTTGGTACTGTATGTGGTTATTCTCCTATTGTTAGAAACGATGTAATGATTAATTCAATGGTATATAATGCTATTACAGACGGAGAAATTAAATTATATATTAAAGATATTCTTAGACCTATTTTAGGTATTAGTGATTTGAGTCGCGCTATTAAAACTATCATTGATACAGAAGAAGATCATAGAGGTATTTATAATTTAGCTTCATTTAACAGTACATCTGGAGATATAGCTTATGGTGTTAATAAATGATTCCTTTAATTCATTAAAATCGAATTTAAGGGTTGAAACTGTTGGATTATCAAACCAACAATCATCAACGACAATAATAGTATAGTCGTTAGAGTGGTCTTTATATAAACGATTACCTATATAACCATTCCCCCCAATTAACAATATTTTCTTTACCATGATATTTCCCAATCTTTAAAATCAGCAGCTAAACAATCAATTTTATAATCTTTTCTGCCACCCATCACCTCTTGAATTTGATTTTTAGCAGTATTACGAATACCATTTAAACCATGAGTTAATGTTAATGCATTTGCTCCAGCTTTACCACTTCTTACATTTGATTCATTATGCCAAATATGTAAATTCATTTGAGATAATACTACAATCGCTCTAATTGTTTCGGCTGTGATTGGTTCTTTACTCTCATTCAAGTGTAACTGAATATCGTGTACAATGTCAGCTATTTCGGCTGCATATTCTGCTTTATGTTCAGTGATAAACACTTCTTTTAACTGTGTAATACTTAATCTATCGATTAATTCACTTAATGTTGGTAGATACTTTCTGTCGCTCATATTGTATTATAATAATTGTTTTGTTTTTCTTGTCTGTCTATTGTTTTTGGATGAATTAAATCATACCCTTCAGGTAGTGGGCATATAACCATAGCACCAATTATTTTTTCATGTACTTTATTTATCCAATGTATTTCAGGTTTATTTTTAAATAATGATTTTGCTTCGTTTAAAAACAATTTAAAAGAACACTGCACTAAAGACTACATATTTCAGATTGATGCGGACGAATATATGTCTGAAGAATTAATATATAATATTAATGATATATTAGAAGTAAACCCAGATATAGAAATGTTCTCCGTTCCACGTGTTAATACAGTAGAAGGATTAACTGAGTCTCATATTAAACAATGGGGTTGGTATGTAAATCAAGATAAATGGGTTAATTAT
>CAUYTX010000343.1:0-1383 GCA_963575665.1 Gammaproteobacteria bacterium
CCATCCAAGAAAGTCAAATCCGTCTAGTGTGGACGTCAGTTTGGTCTTTGCTTCATTTACCTTCATCATTCGTTCTGCTAGGAAGGATTTTATTTTTCCTAGCACTGCTTCTGCGTCATCTTTTGGTTTCAAGAATATCACCATATCATCCGCATACCTCACGGACGGGTGAATGTCCTCTATTCCATAAGCAGTCACAATCGAGACCAAAGCCCAAAGCCTTGAGACTAGATTACAGTATCGAAGACTTTCTCTCACCATGGCCAATACCTGCTGAAAACTCGGCGGCCACCTGTCCGTTGAAATCGCGACCTAATCTCTTTCTCTTAACCTCTTTTTGGAGAGTCCGTTGACTTTGAATCTTTTGACTGGCAGGGCACGGGCAGGATGGCGGGATATAAGAAGAAGTTAGTAAGCCTTAGTCTTTGGCCTTCTCTGTTGACTTTTGCACGGTAGCACTCTTGAAGTTCGAGCCAGTCCCGCAAATCGAGCCTAATCATGGCCTCCAGTTCGTTATCCATAAACGCCTCGCCTAGAGGGGGTTGAATTTCCTATCCATTCTCCGGCCAATCCCTTATGACCTCATGCCTTCACATTGACGTTGCTGCCGTGTTTTTGTGTCGACGTTTTATTGACCGAAGACGCAGTATCAGAATGCTTGAGTTCGTATATCAATGCCTCCACTGACGTGACAGTCCCGTCTTGATTAAGATCCTCTTTATCGTAGGTCTTGGTGCTGGTTGTTGCTGATCCTCCCACCTGCCCCGCGCCACTAGGAGCACCTGCGCCACCAGGACCACCTCGCGAGCCGCCTGACGGCGGTTCAGTTGGCCACTTTTAATGGCGGTTTCAATATCCGATTTGGTAATGCTGCCGGTACTTTTGGTATCGATCGAGCCGTACATCTTAGTGGCGTCAGCCGACGAAACGCCCTTGGACTTCAGCTCCGACACGAATTGGTCTTTGGTAACTTTGCCGGTATTGTTGGGATCGATGTCGCTCATCATCTTGGAAGCCATCATGGAGGCAATCTTGGATATATCAAAACCGCCTGAACCGCCACTTCCGACGTTATTAACCGAAATAGACATGCTGAACTCCTCTTTTGCCCGTGACTGCTAGCCCAACAAGTGATTGAGCGGTTTCTGTATATCATGCCCAACCGTCAACTTCGTGCGCCACTCGATTTGTCGCGGGTCGTTGGTTGCGTTTAGTGTACGCCTATTGAAAACAGGATGCGATCAGAGCCTGTATTCAGAACCTCGATCAACTCAAATAAAATGCTTTCTAAAACAGAGTGGACACGAAGGCTGGCGCACCAAAACTACTAGGAGTTACGCAGTTGAACTCACAAATCATTGATTTTATTAAGTTTTGATAGAA
>CAUYTX010000344.1:0-17889 GCA_963575665.1 Gammaproteobacteria bacterium
ATCCGTGACCGTACTGCCTTTACCACGATGCCCCCAATCCTCGTGAAAAAGCGTCTAGGAGGCATTAACAAGGTAGCCCCTGCCATGCACCTACCAGTGACCTCTCCAGACGACTACAGGTTCATGCCAGCCCCTACTGGTGATACTGGCACTGCGTTTAACTTGATTGACCGTGTTGAACTAGAGAACGCTCAGTACTTCGGCTTGTTCCATCCTAGCGTGTCTCCTCAACTTACCCAAGTAACCCAGCAGAACATCGTTAACAACTGGCTTGATGTATGGTCTGAAGCGTTCTCCATGACATTCAGCCTTATGCTCCAGTATCTCGACCCTGCTGAAATCGAAGGAATCACTGGAACTCCTATTCCTCAGAATATGTCAAATGTGAGCAATCAGTACGATTTCCGTGTTAAGTACGATGTGCGTGAGTTAGATACGAACTTTGTTATCGAGAAACTCAAGGCTATTATGCAATTCGTGATGCCTTTAGACCAAGGTGGCATTATTGATAAGAACAAGTTAGTCAAAGCGGCTATTGAGGCTATTGACCCAGATAAGGCTAAGGACATCATTATCAACACTGGTACTGCGTCTCAGTTACTCTACAAGGACATCCAATCTGACAGTGGTTTGATGATGCTTGGAAATGAGGCTAATTACGTTGAAAATGACCGTCTGCGGCTACTAAGTTGCATTTACAAGACATTATTGGCAGAACCCGAAGGCTCAACAGTCTATGCAGGGCGACCAGCATTTCAGAGCATTGCTAGATAATTACGTCAAGAATCACAGATGTCTGTTTCTCAGCAACAGAATAAGTCCATTGGACGAACTGGTGTGACCCCTGTAGGCCAACAAGCCGCAGGTGCTATGCAGGGTCAAATCCAACAGGCTGAACAGGCTCAAGCCCAAGCCCAACAAGGCCAGCCTCAACAGCCACAACGCTAATCTATGTTACCTCAAGAAATCATACACGGTTTATCGTTTGACCAAAAAGACCCACTCTGGAAGGCAGTCCATGCTATTCTAGATGCGTCTATTGATTCAGAGGTTGCTTCGGCTATCTCTAAGGACAATAAGGGCGAGGATAGGGCTTGGTACGCTGGTCGTGCTGACGCTCTCATTGCTTTTAAGGAAATCTTGGTGAACACACGGAACGATGTTCTGCGTGACCAAGGCAGACCCGAAGAAGACTATGTTTCGTAAGAAATTGGTTTAACAACTAAATAGCACTTGCATAACGAACTTATGCGGTCTATTTCGCATCTTAATAGTTCTAGGACTATCACAAAACCTTGTTATAAATAACGGACTTTAGACCTTATCTAATGAATACAAACGAATCAGCCGACCTTGGAACGGCTCAAAATAACTCCCCGACAAACGATAGCAAACCCCTTGCTATGTCAGAATTAAATCTCGCTAATTTTATTAACGAGAAGTTCTTAGGCGGTGAAGAACAAGCGTCCTCTGACGCTCCCCAAACAGAGGAAACCCCCGTAGAAGTTGAAGCAACTACGGACGATGAGAACACAGTTCATTCACAAGAAAACGAAGAAGCGACTCCAGAATCAGAAGAATCAGACTCCGAGGAAACCGAAGAAACCAAGTCTGACGAAGATGAAACTGAGAGAGGACTCCCAAAGGGTGTTAAAAAACGCATCGACAAACTCTCCGCTAAACGCAGAGAGGCTGAGGCTGAAGTAGATAGGTTGAAATCAGAAGTAGAGCGACTGTCGCAAGAGGCTAACAAGCCAGCACAGACTCCAACTGCTGACAATCCCTACGCTAACTTAGGCTCGCTAGAAGAAGTCAACCGTGAGGCTGACCAAGCAAAGCAAATCAGACGCTGGTGCGAAATGAACCCAGATGGAGCAACGGTCAAGAACAAGAATGGAGAGGAAGTGGATTACACCTCCGAGGAAATTCGTAACATCAAGATTCGAGCAATGGATGCTCTGGAAGAACACCTGCCAAAGCGGGCACAGTACCTTCAGAACTACAACCAAATCGAACAAGTTGCTACTAAAGAATATCCTTGGTGGAAAGATAAAGCCGCTAGAGAAAGACAAATGGCTGAAACCTTTATTAAGGCATTTCCAGAAATTCAAAAGTTCCCAGACTATAAAATGGTAATCGGTGATTATATCCGAGGAGTAAAATCCAGAGAACAGGCTTCACAGAAGTCTGCACCAGCAAGAGCACCATCTGCACCTAGAATGTCATCAGCCCCAACGCAAGTGTCTAAAAAAGACGCAAGTTCACAGGTTGCTAAACAACGCTACGCATCAAAGAATTCTACTGAAGACCTAGCAAGTATCATTGCTTCAAGATTCATCTAAACATTATTTATAACTATGGCAAATCTTACTGAACCCTCCTTTACTTCTGGTAAAAGAGAAGAACTCGCAGACCTCATCTCGCTGATTGACGCTAAGGATACTCCTTTTACGTCCATGGCGAAGAAGGGCTCAAAACCTGGAAATACTCAATTCCGCTGGCAAGCAGACAGTCTCCCTACCCCTAAGATTACGGGTACGGTTGACGGCACTGACGTTAGCACCTATGAGAATTACGTTAAGGACATGAACGGAACTAACCCTCTTGTTTATCGTGCTGAACTCTCGAACTACATCCAAATCTTCCGTCGTGCTGTCCGTGTGTCTCCTTTGACCATGGATATCGCTACTGTTGCTGGTGTTCGTGATGAACTCGCTAACAACGTTGCTAAGGGTATCAAAGGTCTGAAACGTGACATGGAAGCCACCTTCTGTTCGTCTAACGGTGCTGTCCTTGATAACGGTTCTGCCGCTTACCAAACTCGTGGTTTAGACAAATGGTTGACTGTTGCTGGCTCTGGCTCGCAAGACTCAGTTCTTCCTATTGCCTCTGCCTTCCAAACCCCTTCGGCTAATATCTCGACTGCTTCGACCACGACTCTCACTGAGTCTGACGTTCAAGGTGTGTTGACTGGTATCTATAACCAAACTGGTCAATTCCGTGACTTCGACCTTCTTTGCGGTACTGCTCTGAAACGTGCGTTCACTAACCTCACCTACACGACCCCTTCGTCTGGTGGTGCTGAAACCCGCACTGCTGTTCGTACCCTCAACCGTGAGGCTGACGCTTCTGCGTATGTTGCTTCGGTTGATATCTTCGAAGGCGATTTCGGTAAACTCCGCTTACACCCTTCGCACTTCTTGAAGTCCGCAGGTAGTCCTCTGGTTGGCAACACCTTCGTTGGTTATGTCATTCCTTTCGACCAAGTGGAAGTTCGTTATGGTGGAAATGTCGCTGGTGTAACTGCCCTGCCTAACGCAGGTGGTGGTGAAGCCCGCTTAATTGAAGCAGTCGCTGGTCTTTGCGTGTATAACCCAAAGGCTTTCGGTGTATTCAACTTCACTGCCTAATTAGCAGTGTCGGACTTCGTTCAAAGTCTGGCTGATGTAATTCCCTCCCACCTCAAATCCGAGGTGGAGAGGGTTCTCATCAATGGATGGAGAATGAATGAAGTTAAGATGAAAGCGGACGCAATCAACGCTGGTCATTTTAATCGCTTTAATGAAGCGAAAACGATTGATGGAATCGGCAATAAAATTGCATCCATCCCTTTAGACAGTTGGCATTACTGGGGTCACCGTCTAGGATATGAGTGCTGGGAGGACAAAACTTTCCTTAGAGAGTTCCTTCGAGACAACCCAGAAACTGCTGTTAACAATTATGTTAAACGCACATGCGTTAACGGCACACTTTTTTCAGCAGACGGTTCTATGTTAAAATGAAAACAACTAACTTTTCAGAAATCCTATTTAATGCGTTACAGTACTCTGGTAATGACAGGAATAACATCTCTGACGAGACATTTCAGCAGTTCAGAGACTTCGCCTCTACTGCTATGCGTGAGGCTTGGGAAACGGTACAATGGTCAGATATCTGCCGTGTGGTTGATTTTACGACTACTGTAGATGCTAATGGTGTAGGTTACTTCCTTCCTGCTACTGAGGCTGGTGAAATCTTAGGTGTGTTCTCACGGAATCCTCAGTCTTCGACTAAGGCGGTTGAGTTAGAGTACACTATCTACGAGGATGGCTCTACTAAGAAGATTATCATTAACTCAAACATCGCTAGCGGTTCGTACCTTTACCGTAAGCAATGCCCAGTCCTTAATGGAGACATTTACTCAAGTTCTACAATTTACTACTCTGGTGCTCAAATTTACTTTGATGCTGGCTCTGGAACTGGTGCTTATACTCCTGTTGCTGGCAAACCGCACACGGGTAATTTTTATACCTGTGCTGTGACGAACACCAGTGCTGGTCAGAATCCTAATAGCACTCCTGCGTCTTGGACTAAGATTGAGATTCCTTATATCTTCAGTGCGTTTATGTCTTGGTCATCTTGTGCGTTCTGGTATGCCTCTGAGGGCATGATGAATGAAGCCAGTGTAATGGATGCTAAGGCTAAGACAATTCTTGAACAAGAGTACGATAAGTTTCTTAACCAACAGGCTCAGTTCGGTCGTATCAATATGTACAAAACTTACTAATTTCTAACAACTAACTAACTTTCTAAAAACAAAACTATGGCTTCAAATATCGCTATCTCCTCCCCGTTCCTAAAAAGTTTCGTCCATGCTGACGTAACCGTAGGGACTGCTAAACAAGCACTATTAGCACCAATCACCGATTCTTATATGAAGCGTATTGTTGTTATCGTTCAAAACACCTCTGACACTGCTAATGTTCAAGTCTGGGGAGACAGCCTTGGTGCTTCTAGCACTAATGGTATTGTTGTGTTTCCTAAGTCCTCGTTGGTTCTTGATAACTACAACGGCGGTCTTTGGTCTAAATCGAGCATTGCAGGTACTAGCGTTCACGTTGCTTACTCTGCCGTATAATGTCGGTAAAGGTCACAAACGGACTCCCTGCTAATGTAATTGAGATAGGGAACGAAGTCTCGCAAGCCGTTGTTGATGGATTGACGGGGGCTAGTCCTTCTGCATCTAGTGCTAATCCGTTTCTGACGGTTGATGGTGCGGACTTCCTTCCGCTTACGGGCGGGACGCTTGGAGATTATAATGAAGTTACAAATAGTGTAGTTATAACTCCTAATAGTATAGGTGTTAATTGGGACTACGATAATCTTAGAGTTTATATTACTCCAGCAAATATAAATCTTTATAATGATGGCGATACAGCATCAACTACTTTAACTGCTACCTCACTAAATATAGACAATGGATTTAATGCTGATAAAGAAAGTGTTTCTATTGCTGAAGGTTCTGTTTTAATTAATTATTCTGGAATAACTTTCCCAGACTCAACAGTCCAGACAACTGCCGCAGTTGCCCCTACCTTCGCAACGGACGCACAGGTAATCGCTGGGACTTCGGCTAGTACGGTAATGTCTCCTGCACGGTCGCAGTATGGTATGATAGATTGGGCTAATGCTGGTGTTAGTATTGCAACTAATGTTTCTACAGGAACTGTAACATCTCACAACTGGGGTTCTCGTTGTCAATTAACTGCAACTGCTTCTGGTCAATACGCTATTGCTTTTCCATCTAATGGTTCAACAAATGTTTTTACGACAACAGGAACAAGTTACGCAGATTGTAATTTTTCGAAACGCATAAAAATTTACGGAAGAATTTATGTAAAACCTACTGCTAACCAGAATTATTATTATGCTTGGGGGCGTTCAAATAATACCGTTTCAACAATCGGAAGCCCTGCGGCTAAGGGCTTTGGTATTCGCATCCAAGGAACAGGTGCAGTAGAACTTCAAGTGCATAATGGAACAACTTTATATAGCACAACATCTTCTTTTACGCCCACAACTGACACGACTTTTGATTGTTTAATCGATTCAATCGGAGACGGTAATGTTAACCTTTATATTAACGGCAGTTTAGTCGCTACTGATTCAAGAGGTGCAACAGGAACTGGTGCGGCATCATTCCCTCTTTTAATTCAAGAAGTATCATCAACAGGAACATCTGCACAAGGTGCTATCTTTGTTGCTGGTCGTTCAATATATATGGCTTAATATGAAATACCGCATCACATACCTCGCTGGCAAACTCGACACCAGCACCTGCCCTCCCGCAATCGTTAAAGCATTATTCCCTACTGATGATGCCCTGAGCGTATTCTTATCCGAACAAGAGTGCATCGTTGAATTCGCTGAACCGCAAACCCCTGTTGACCTAGGTGCATTAGTCAAAGTCGAGGCTATTGAACAAATCTAATGAAAGACCCATACACAATCAAACTTCAAGACGGTCAGTCAGTAGTCGTCTGGCACAACGGTAAGGTTCTTATCAAAAAGACCTCTACTGAGTGCAAGTCCATCTTTACGGCTTGGGACTCCTTCGTAGGTACGGCTGACGAGGTAACTGCTGAGATTGCCCGCCTAGGGCTGATTGAGGTCAAGTCCCCTAAGCCTACCATTCCTACCATCTCAAAGCGTCCTGTAGAGCCAGCCACGGGGTCTTATGCCGTAGCCAAAGAGCCAGCCAAGAGTGAATCTGTCATCGCTAAGGCTACTTCTACGGTCGTAAACGCAGTAACTTCTTCAGTTGCAACGGTTTGGAACACCGTTACCTCAATTTTCTCAGATAAAGAACAAAAATGATTATCCTACTAGCCACATTCATCGCAGGTGTTATCGTTGGGGTACTCGTGTACCGCAATAACATCAAGCGTCTCAAGAATACCGAGGATAAGGGCAAGCAATTGCTTGATGCCCTCAAGAAGCACAACATTGACTGATGCCACAGGAATACACCAGAGACGGGGACAACGGGTTCATCGGGCTTAACAGCCGTGATAATCCTGCGTCTCTGCCTGCTGGTATGGTGAGCAAGTCACAGAACTTCAGGTTAGACCGTGGTGTAGCCACAGTCCGTAAGGGTCTTAAACGCCTAACCTCTACGAACATCCTCAATAAGACTATTTACGGTGTTAGTACTTATATCAACGGCTCTGGGCAAGAAATTTTTGCTATCGTAGTAACTAACGGTGTTCATACATTTAATCCAGAAACTGAAACGTTTTCTACTTTAATTGCATTTCCAACTGGAGAAACAATTACCACTCAAATCGGCTGTGATGTAGTTACGGCTGTAGATAAAATCTTTATTTCCAGAGGTCATTCTAAGCGTCCGTTAATCTGCACGATTGATACAACAACTTATACTATTTCTGGGATTATAGCCGCACAAACAGTTGGAGGAACTGGAACATATGCTCAGTTTCCTAATTGTTCTGGTTTACTTTACTATGCTAATAGAATGATTGCTATAGGAAAGCATCATTCAGAAGGATACACCTTTAGTGCTCGTTCAAGAGATTCTGTTTCTGTCAGCAACTATCTTGATTTCACAGAATGGGCGTTAAGCGATGTATTTACTTTTAACGAAGGCGGTAATGACGAAGTTGTATCAATAGCACCTTGGACTCTTAATGAGTTCATAGTGTTCATGAAGAATTCTATATTTTATGTAAGCGTTGGAACTGGAATTTATTTAGATTCAGCTACATTGAATTCTAGTGCCTATATGAAGAACTTAGTTTCTGACATTGGTTGCAATGCTAAGAACTCTGTTGTTCTAGCAGGTGGTGGCGTTATCTTCTTATCTGAAAGCGGTGTGTATGTAATGAATCCAACACAGGTTGGTTCAAATGAGTCCATGCGTTTGCTTACTTCTTCAGACCCTCTTTCTAGCCCTATTGATGATGTTATTCAAAGAATCAATAAAGCATACATAGAATATTCTGTTGGTATTTATTATAACAATAGATACTATTTAGCAGTACCGTTAGATAACTCTGTTGATAATAATTGTGTATTAGTTTATAACTTTATTCTTAAAAACTGGGAGTCCGTAGATACTTATCCAAGTTATAGTGCAAACTTAAGTTATCAAGTAAATAGAACTGGAAGTCTATATAATGTTATATATTCTAAAACTAAAACAGGTTTAACTTTAAATCAATTTTTTAATGTTTCTAATGTTTCTGGTGGAGAAATAGCGGCTGGTAAATATCAAGTTGCTTCTCTTGATAGTACTTGGGGAAATGTTGACATTTATAATACTGCAACAGTTCCACTAATAACAGCAAGTTATACAGTAAGTGGTTCAGGTTACCCATATACAATAAATGTAACTACATCAACTCCACACGGAATTACTCCTACTACATCTCTTGATGATTATCCATACTATGGAAGTGGGTATGTTCCTAGTCCAACATTATATATTACAACTTCTCCAAGCAAATGGACAGATGGAAGAAAAAATATTGTTATAACAGGTGAAACCACTTTTACATTTAAAGTGACATCTGGATTTGTTTCAGGAACTACATCTGGTTCATTAGTGTATAGTCTTGCATACGGAAGATTAGATTTAAATTTTGGATTTGATATAGTTAAATTTGGTATTGCTAAAAAATCAAATAGCAGAAGATTATTTGGTTTTGATACGGCAGAAGGTGTGTTTTTAATGGATGAACTAGATTACGATGAATACGGTCAATCTACTGGAACTCCAGTCCTTCCGTTTATTATTCCACAAACTCTAAATCCTGCTACTTATACTCCTAATCAAATTCAAGGAGAGTTGAAGACTCGTTTGTACACTTATAACCAATTAAAAGATAAGCGTTTTTCAACAATAGAAGTTGATATTTTAGCAAATCAGTCCAGCCAGATGTCCACTTACATTGAAACTATCAACCCAGACACAACCACATTGGTTGATTTTTACGGCTCTCCAACAACCGAAGATTCGACTAGAAGACTTGCTGTTAGAAAAATAGGCTATGGGTTGCAAGCAAGATTCACTACGAACTCTTTAAGAACATCTATTCGTGGTGTTAATTTAACAGCAACCGTGATGGGCAAACAAAACATTTCTAAAAAATAAACAAACAATTTTATGCCACAAATTACAAAAGGAGATACATTTACAGACGGACAACAGGTTACTGCGGCTCGTCTTAACCAGTTAGTAGATTCTGCTACTATTCTTCCGTCTATTATTACTGAACAAACTAACTTAACCGCCAATACAGTTGCATCTAACGACACGGTTCTTCTGTACGACTTATCGGCTACTGCTCTGCGTGAGGCTACAGCGTCTGACTTGTTGAACTCTGGTATTGCTATTACTACATCGTCCGTAACCGCAGGTGCTAACTCCGACATTGTTCTTACGACTAATGATGGTGTATTGGTTAATACTGGAGTTACTTATACATCCTACGATGGCTTAACGGTTGTGGTTTCATCTACTGTTCACGGACTTATTGTTGGACAAGTGGTTACCATTAGTTCTGCTGGTACTGGTTATAATGGAACTTTTAAAATTACGGCTGTAGCAACTAATACATTTACATATGTAATGACAACTGCGGCTACTCCTGTTACTGGAGCATCTTGTGCGTACACACGACAAGGAACGGTAAGAGTATCTGAGCACGAAACTATTGCAGGAAATCTGTATGTAGATGGTAATGCAGTTATTACTGGAACTACTGTTCAAACTGGTACTTTAAATGTAACTGGTGCTATTCAAAAAAACGGTAATGTTGTTTCTAATCAATTTGTTTCTTATATTCAAACAAGAGACATAGCAACTTATTCTATTAATTGGGGTGGAAATCAAAACATTTCTAATTTAAACGGAACAGAAATTACACAATTAACTTATACTGTTACACCTAAAAAATCAGGAAATCTTTTAATTCTTGATTATGCTATATTTTGTGAAACAGCAGAAAATACTGTATTTAATGTAACAAGAAATGATACAATATTAGCAAACTCAGCAGATGCTTCTAATAATACTTGGTCTGGAATTGCAGTTTCTAGTTATGATGCAAATAATGACAGCACACCTTCTGTTGCTAGAGTAAGAATAGTTGATACAAATACATTGGCAACTTCTTCTATTTATAAAGTTACAATAAGAAGAAGTGAAAATGCAACAAGTACTTTTTATTTAAATAGAGGCTTTTCTTCAGCAGGTGGGTTCATTCAAGAAACTGGACTTTCTTCTCTTATTGCTACTGAAATCTATGTATAATTTCTAATGCTCCTTACCGACCTAATCCAGTTTATCAAAACAACGCACATAGAAACCAAGAAACGAGTGTTTCCTTGGAATGATGAGGGCTTAACTCAATATCTTGCTTGGGCTTTCTCTAAAGACTATTTGTTCGTTGAATCGGACGAAAATGGCTTAACGGGATGTTTAGTTGCTTATCCATTGCCAATCTCTAGTGATGGCACTATTCAGTCATTGCTTCCATCAGATAATGATGTTTCAAAGCAATTCGAGGCAGATAACGAGTTAGTCATAATGGATGGTATTTTTAAAACTTCTAAAGCAAGAAAAACAATCACACAAAAATTTATGAAACGATTCCCTAACTGGAAAAACCAGAAAAAGTGGGCTACTAGAAAAGTAAAACCAACTGTTCTTAGTAACAGATATATAGAATTAACAGGAGCACTTAACTGATGAAAATCTTTAATTTCCCATCAAGAATGGGCTGTTGTGACCCTGTAAGTGCTGTTATTGGAGGAGCCGCTATGCTAGGCTCTGCCGCTATTTCAAAGCCAAAAAAAGTATCAGCACCTCCACCTCGTAACTACTTAAAGGAAATGCAGACGGCTCTTAATGCCCAAGCCGCAATTCAACCTCAGTTACTTGCTTTAGAACGTCAATATACTCCCCAGTATCAACAACTCCAAGAAGAAACCCTTATGGGTCAGATGGGAAGTCTTGGCAGTCTTTATGGAGAAGCAGGTAGGTTATCTCAAGGACTTCAAGCACAATACGCAGGTATGCAGATGCCTATTTACGGTGCAGTTGGTGAAATGGCTCGTGGAGCGTATCAACAAGGTCTTGGTGCGGAAACTATGGGTCTGTATAATTTAATGCAACAACAGGCTCAACAAGGGCTTGAGGCTGGTTATGGACTTACTCCAGAAATGCAAAGACAGGCTCAACAGTCTGCTAGGGCGGCTATGACTGCTAGAGGTCTTGCAGGTGGTGGTCAAGGGGTTGCGGCTGAAGTTTTAAACTCTTATGCTCTTGGTCAGCAAAGATATCAACAATCACTGCAAAATGCTCAAAGTGCTTATGGACTTGGAACTCAACAATTTGCTACAGGCATGGGTGCTTATGGTACTCCTTTAATGGCACAACTTAATCAAGTATCTCCTTCTGCACTAATTGGAACTTCTGGAGGAATGGCTAGTTCTTTAGGTGCTAAGATATTCCAACCAGAATCTCAGTACTCTGCTGGTGTATATGGTGCTAATCAAGCAAATGAAATGAACGCTAGAATGGCTAACGCACAAGCACAGGCTGGCTGGTCTTCTGGTGTAATGGGAATGATTGGTTCTGTAGGTGCTGGTATGCTTGCAAATCCTGGACTTTTTGCAGGTTCTGCTATGAATACATCAGTTGTTCCAAGAACTCTTTCAGTACCATTTCAATCTAATACTATAAACCAATTTGGTTCTTTAGGTACTAATCAAGGTATTCTGGGAACTAATGTACGAGTAGGAGGCTAATTTTATGGCATCACCTTTTCAACAATATACTAGCGGAATTGCACCAGTAGCAGGAGTTTCTGAAGCAGGTGCTAACATCGGACGCTTTGCTCAAGCGGGACTAGCCAGTTTTGGTCAGTCTTTGTCTGAAGGTATCCAGAAATACAACCAGAACTCTGCTGAGAACCAGATGATTGACCAAGAGGCTCAAGGGCTTGCTGGTCAGTACGGACAGTTCTTGCAGACATTTGGTAACTCTCCAGAGTACAGACCATTTGCAGAGCAGTTGAATCAGTATGTTGATAGATTAGCAAAGATTCCAGAGATGTCCTTGGCTCAGAAGCGTGGTGCTATTAACAGTGCTAAGGTTGCGTTTAGTCAGATTGGTCAGCAGTTCCAGATGTTCAATGCTATGAAGGATGTTAAGGAAAAGAACGCTATGTATGGTGCTGGCGATGAAGCAAGTAGAGCAACTGATATCGTTTCTCAGACTGTTGGAACTAGAGCAAATCAGATTGACCCATTGAAGCCTTATGCAACTCAAGAGATAGGTGTTGTTAATGAACTCGAAGCACTACAAAAACGTTATCCAGAACTTAATGTTGACATTCCTGCTCAACTTGAGTTATTTCGCAATCAAGCAACTGAAGCGGCTAGACAAATTTCACAGACTAATCCTATTGGCTTAAAGATTATTGACCAGATTGAGGCGGCTCGTAAAGTAGAAGGTGCGACATCACCAGATGTAGAGGGTTACAGCGAAGCAGAACAGCGTCTTGCTACACCTGCTTATGTTCCTACTGCTGAAGATATAGCACAAGCACAACAGGCTCAACAGGCTCAAGCACAGGCTCAAACTGCACAAGGTGTTCCTGCTACTGCTGGAACAGTTGCTCAAACTGGAGTGCAACCAGAACAACCTATACTTACTGAAGAAAAGCAAAGAATGGAAACGGCTGGATTACTTGCAAAGAAAGTACTTCCTATGCTTGGTTCTACTGGACAAGTATTGGCTGGTTCTGCTGGTGATGCACTTGCGGCTTATTTAACTAGTGGTGGTGCTAAGAAGTCTAACACAGTAAGTGCTGAACAGTTGAACAAAATGAAAGAACTAGGAGTTGGTGATGTTGTATCAACTGCTTCTAAAATGGGTTATCCTGCATATGCGGCTCTTGCTCTTGGTGCTCAAGCACTAGGTCAAAAACAAGCACAGACTGGACAAGTACAGCCAGAACAGCCTTCTATTGCTCAAGCACAACCTGCTAGTATGGAAGTACAACCTACTACACAGCCTTCAGCACAGGCTAAAACCCCTGCTATTAGACCTTCTGGTGCTCCTGTTCTTAATGTTCCAAAACGAGAAGTTGGTATGGTTCAGAAGGCTGTTCCTATGTCAGAAGAAGGCAAGCATCAAGAGTTCTTGAAGTTATTCTCTAAGAAGATGGGACTAGGCACTGATTCTCAAGGTAATCAAATCATTGCTCCACAGGCTGAACGTATGTTTAGGTCTTTAGTTCCAGAACAACCGAAGGTGGTTAATCTTAAAGATGCTCAAGGTAATGACTATTCTGTACTTTCTACAACTGATAAAGAAGGAAAAACAACATACAAGTCTATCAGTCCTATTAAGAAAGAAGGAGCATCTGTAAGCGACCAAAAACTTGCAGAAGCATCTACTTATGGTATTCTAGACCCTAAAACTGGTGAACTTCAGTATGAACAACCAATTAAAAGCCTTAATGTTATGGTTAGAGGAAAAGGCAAATTCTCTACTACAGAGAAAGCAGAAAAGTTTAAAGAATTATTGGCATCTTCCTCTATTGTCATTAAATCTATGAATAGAGTTAGAGAAATTGCAAAAGAAAATCCTTATTGGGCTAAAGCACCATATTCTATTGCTGGAAAAGAAATGGTCAATGAACAATCTAAGGCGATTTCAATGTTAGGAAAGAGTCTTGGTCTTGACAGACTAAGCGATAAAGACGTACAAATCATTATGGAAAGAATACCTCAAGGTGATTCAGTGTGGAAACAAACACCAGACCAGACAATATTTATGGCTAATCAGATTATTAAAGATGTTAATGATTTAATTGCGAGTTCTGGTGAAGTTCATGGACTTGATGTTATTGTTCCAGATTCAATTAGTGCTAAGCCAAATACAGACTTTAGAAAAACAGATGCCAGAAATGCCTTACTAGGAATCCCTCCAAAATAAGCATAAATCAAGAACATGGCTGATTTATATTTAGACCAAACAGGGCAGACGGTACAGGGTGAGACTAACCCAATTCAGCCTATTACTGGTAATAAGAAAGTCGATGACTACTTGTTTTCTTTGCCAGCAGAACAGCGAGCAGATGCTCTAAAGGATATTACTGCACCTCTTACTGGTGAAGAAATTGCTCAGAAGATGAAGGCTGATAGTAGATGGAAGTTAACTGAGGACGAGTTCAATGTATTTAATAAGTATAAGACAGAAAAGGAAACTTCTTGGTTTGAGGATATGCCAAGTGCAACTGAGGCGGCTGGTCATATTTACGAATTAGCAGGAGACACGATTGCTAAGATAGTAGGGCATCCTATTGATACTGCTGTTGAGTTGCTTCCTAGTATGATTGAAGGCGGATTTCAAAACATCAGAAACTACAAGGGAATGATTCTTGAAAGCCAAGACCCTAGTAGCAAATTGTTTAGATGGAAACACGCATTAGTACCAGATGGTACTGCTAATGGATACAAACAGTTTCTTCATGCTAGAGATTTCTATGCTGACAGTGCAGATTTAGAAACTGGAAAAACTAACTTAGTTATGAATCCAGACCTTACAGACCCTACGTTAGTGTCTGCGTCTGCTATGATTGTTGACCCTCCTTTCCTTGCGGCTGAGGCTTTAACTGGCGGAGTAGGAGGTATTCCTATGAAGATGGCTCAACTTGTTGGATACGGAGAGCGTATGGCTAAACTTGGAGCAGGTGTATCTAAAGTTAAGGCAGGAATATATGGCGGAAGTCTTAAAATGGCTGGTGTTCCTATGGAGTTCATTGGAAGCACTACTAGAAAGACTATTGACAAGGTCATAGAGAAAGGCTCAGTTCTCGCAGAAGAATGGACTGGTGTTGAGGCTAGAGACATCAAAAACGCTACTAGAGTAGGTGGATTTGGTAGTATTCTTTCTGGTGTATCATTCCTTTCTCCTACCTCTAAAATTTACTTAGGTGCTGGTGCTCTTGCTGGTGCTGGAGAAGCACTAACGGCTACAGGTAAGCAAATTATTAAGAACGAAGGAAAACGTGGAGTTCTATCATTTGCTGGACAGGCGATGAGAGAGTCTGACAAGATGCTCATGGCTGGTGGTTCTGGGCTATCTCCTGTGGCTCGTAAGATGGCTGGACTGCTAGATAGGGTTGACCCTATGCTTTCGTACAGTGGAGCGTTCCTAGAGGGTGCGGCTGTTGGTACAGTAATTGGTGGTGGACTAGGTGGACTAACTGCTGGAGAAGAGGGCTTCTGGACTGGTGCTGGCTCTGGTTTTGCCATGGGTTCACTTGGTGGACTTGTAGGACGAGCATCTAAGAATTTTGGAAGTGCTCTTGAGCATGAGCGTCTAGCGGCACAAAAAGATATGCTGATGTCATTAAAGGCAGATGTTGACCCTGCAACTCATGCGGCTTTTGCTTTAATAGAAGAACAAAGAAAAGCACTTGGGATTCCTGCTCATGCAGTTGACCGTGTGCTAGTATCTTTGGATGACATTACTCCAGAGACTAAGTTCAGAGCAGGTGGTTCGTTGGAAAATGAGGCTGTTATCAAGGCTCAAGGACAAGACCCTAAGATTTATGATGGCTTCAAGCGTGACGCTGAAGGTAAGTATGTCCTAGATGACAAAGGAAACAAGGTGCGTCTGCGTGATGCTGACGGTTTTACTGTTCCTACTATGGAAGAATTTAACAGAGGTGCTGGTTGGACAATGCAGGATGACTCAGCAGGTGGCATTAAGATTCATATCAATACTGATAAACTTGGCGAGTTAAAGAATTCAGTTATTCATGAACCATTCCATGCTATTTTCCGTGAACTCAAGATGCGTCCAGAGTTCCAAGACCGTCTTAATGAGCATATCCTAGGAACATTTGATAAGGATGGAAAACAGATTAAGCCACCCAGTTTAAGCAAGACAGAGTCTGAAGGCTTCTTTACTCAGTATATTAACAACAAGTACAGTGGTGAACAAAATAAGGCTATTCGTGCAGAGCAAGTTTCTAAATTAAAGACTGCATTAGATGAATACTACAGCACTGGAAAATCAACTTTATTAGACGCTGACGGTAAGTCTTTATTCCTTGATAACTTAACTGAGGAGTTCGGTGCTTACTATTGGACAAACTTCATTCAAGATAAACCTGTAGATTACTTATTCAAGGGTGGTCAGTTTGGTGCGGCTAGAACTGTATTCGATACTGTTAAGAGTAAATGGCAGGACTATATGGAGCGTAAAGTCGGTGCTCCTAATGGTGGTTTTGACTTTGTAGGAAAGCAAGGACTCAATGCCGCATTTAGAACTGAAAACGGTAAACGTATTCGTATTAGTGCATTAGACTATATGATGGAAGACCTAGTTAAAACTAAGAGTTCTGCATCAAAAGGTAAGCCATTTGACTTTACTAAACTAACTCCAGAGGCTCAAGAAGCATTTGCTGTCGCTTCTGGTGATTCTGTTACCTACGAACTTCCTAAAGTTAAAGGTGAAAAGACAAGAGTTCGTACTCCAGACCAACAGAAGAAGTTTAGAGCAAAGAATGGTGCAGAAATGCACAAAGGTTTAGAAGCATTTAGAACATCTAATCCAGATGCTTTGCGTATTAAAGATGCTCAAGGAAATGACCTAGGTGGTTTAAGCGTCAATGCTGACGGTAACTATGTAGGTGAAGTTCCAGATACTATCCTTGATTATTTCGTTAAGTCTAATCATATAACTCGTGTAGAAGCAGAGCGTATTAAGTTACTTCAAGAAGTGGCTAAAGGAAACACACTTAGTAACGTATTTGAGTTCGTTGATTATACTGGTGAAACTATGGGTGTTATGGAAGAAAAGAACGTGCGTGTTAAAGGAGAGGCTGTTCCAACTAAATCTAGAGTAGTTCTTGTTACTGGATTTGAAACTCTCATTAAGCCAGATGATTATGGATTTAGGGCACAAACGCTTGACTGGAGACAGATTGAGAACAGGCAGAATAATATGTGGAAAGACCCAAAAGTTAAAGCGGCTTGGGGTGATGACCGTGATGCGTTTACTGCTGATTTGTTCCGCTACTGGAAAAACGCAAGCCAACCAGATGGAGTAAGACTTCCTTCTGCTCAACTGTGGACTGAGAACGGAGAGTACAAGCGTAACGTAATGCATCAAGTTTCTGGTATTCCTAAGCCAGCAACTGGAACTATTAACGCTGGGATTGCTCCTATCGCTGGAGATATGCTTAGTACTTATCGTCAGTTCAGAACTGATAGAATGACTGAACTCAGAGCGTCTGGTGAAAAGATTGATTTACAAGGTAAGGATGCTGTAGATTATATCCGTCATAACATGATGCCTTCAGAGATGATGGATGAGACTACTCCTAACGGCAAGATTTTTACGCATCCTAACGGCTATAAGTTCTTCCAAGTAGAAGCAGGATTCAAGGCTCATAAGCCAGACGGTACTGTTATCGGTACATTCAAGACATTAGAAGAAGCCACGGCTAAGGCTGATGTAATTTACCAGAAAGAGAACCCTGCTGGTAAGCCTATCCCTAGCGTTGATAATATCAGACAAGAGCCTCTAGATGCTCCAGAGACGCAGGAACAATATGTGGCTCGTAAGATGCAGTCTGAGTTAGAGAGCAACAAAGATTTACAGGCACTTGCTCAAGACCCTAACGCTGACCCTGCTGTGGTGCAGTCGAGCATAGAAGCAATTAAGACTAAATTGGCTGATGAGTATAATGCACAAAATGCTCAAGCAAAGCCTATTAGTTTAGCAGATTCATTAAATGAACAAGCAGGTATGTACGGTTGGAAAATTCAAGATGATATTTTATATAATAGAAATAATAAGCCAGTACATAAAGTTGAAATTAAAGGTAAAAGAATAAGACTTCTTTCTTTGTCTGATAATAAACTTCGTGGTTCATTGTCAGAACCAAGTGCATTAGGTAAGTATTTAGAAAAAACATTTTACGCAGAACTTAAACCAGAGCAGAAGGCTGGCAGAAGCCAGACATTTATGATGCCATCTGAGGGCGAACAAGTTATATATGTTCCAACTGGAAAACATAA
>CAUYTX010000345.1:0-1380 GCA_963575665.1 Gammaproteobacteria bacterium
GTACCGCTTCGAAACGATCTACTTCGATTGGATGCAACTTAAGGGGACGTCCTGCAAAGCGTCGAACCTCTGCCAGCACTCGAATGTTGACATCTGGCCGATGTACGATTCTCAAACCAGCACTTGGGTCCTCTTCGAGAAGTACGCCATGCCGTCTTGCAAATCCATACGGCAAACGCACCATTTTCGTGTCAGTTGGGAGCGCGGGGTCAGTAGTAGGACTAAGGTCGGACATCGGGTGCAGATCCTAATACTTGAGATGCTTTCGTTTCGTCATCTTCAAAAGGCGGAGGAAGTGCCAATGTTTGGTCTAATGGGTTTTCCAGAGTAGTAGGGCCTGTTACTCTTGCAGGAGGAGCCAAAGGCAACTCTTTAAGTTTTTCGATGGGAGGCAACAATAAGCCCGGATCACGAGGTAAATCTTGTGGACTCATTGCTTCCACTTGACGCTCACGCATGTAACTATATTTAGAACCACTGACCCGCTCAGTCATAGCCGCGTCTCGCAAAATGACCGGGTGCAAGAAGACCATCAGATTTCGTTTGTTTACATTGTGGCTAGTAGAACGGAAAAGTGCGCCCAAAAAGGGAATATCTCCCAAAAAGGGAACCTTGTTTTGATTTTCTTGAACCTGATCGTCAATGAGCCCACCCAATACCACCACTTGACCATCATCCACTAAGACAGTGGTTTTAATGGCGCGTTTACTAGTGACTACATCTGAGGTACTAATTCCTTGAGGGGGAGTAGTCAAGGCCGAGACTTCCTGTTGAACCTCTAGTTTGACCGAGTTTCCTTCGTTGATTTGGGGTTTTACCTTGAGAGTCAGACCAACATCCTGTCTTTGAATGGTCTGGAAGGGATTGACACCTCCTCCATAACCCCCATATCCACTGCCATAACCCCCATAAGCACTGCTTCCAGAAACGCCAAGTCCACTACTGGTTGCCAAACCACTGCCATCGAGGCCACTGCTGTTACCAAAACTACTACCTAGAGAGCTTCCCCCAGAATAAGAACCCGTCAAAAAGGGCACATTGGTACCCACCACGATTTCTGCTTCTTGATTATCTAGGTCTCGGCCACGCGCTCTGATGAGTTAGGAGTGCAATGGGGTGTAGATGGTGTTGGTTTAGGTAGGGGCGCATCAGGCAGTGGACCAGTGGGTATCATCAATTTTCCAAGGTCCGGGGGTAGTGGTGGTGTGGCCGATATTGCTGCTGGGGTTGCTGCGGGGGCACAGGGAATTGCATCCGCTGCTAGCGCGTTGGGGAGCGGACTCAACTTAGCGATTGGGCGTCATTCCGGAGGAAATACTTTTGGCGCATTGATCCGCGCACTAACCTCAGACGGATCAACCAACATCCTGTCTTTGAATG
>CAUYTX010000346.1:0-1368 GCA_963575665.1 Gammaproteobacteria bacterium
CTGCAAGCTCAACGCCACTTGCCATGTCTATTGCAGCACCACCGCCGAAGTCATTAGCGCCTTTGCTGCTACGAAAATAGTTCGTAACAAACAAACAATGAAACAACGCATAGTCTGCACGCACGTCCGATAGCGGCGCTTGAATCCAATATTGGTCTACAATACCACTGTAAAGTGGTGACTTGCTGAGTGCGAATTTCTTCAACGTCTGCGCTGTAACGTGATCAGGGAGTTGCATTTTTTGCCCTCATTTCCATTTTGAATTCTCGAAGTTCTAGCCTCAAATCCTGGTAAAGAGTCATCTGATTGTTTTGGGTGTTTGCCAGTGTTTCAATGCTTTGAGATAGCCTGTTTAATTCGCGTGAACACATAAATCCAAGCACAGCGAGGAGGAGCATAAAAATCCACCGTTCTAAAGTAACAGCGTCTGTTTTCATGTCTGACAAATACCTCGCTCTGCTAGATTTTCCAAGATTCTTCATAATTGCAAGCATGATTCATTTTACCTCAAACATTTTCTTTTACAAATATTCTGTCAGATGTTGTTCTGTCAGAATAATTTCTAGAGGTTTATTTTAGTCTCTAGACCGTAAGATGTAGGGCATTGTTGTTCTCCTGTGAACGAATAAATGAGTCTAGGCGATGCGTATTGCTTTGATTGTTCCGAATGCGTTTGCAGCGCCAGCCGCAAATACACCCCGTATCTTTAAATAATATGGTGTCGATGTCGAAATGTTCTTAATCACTGGTGGTAGGCTTGTTATGTAGTCTGTAACTGCAATTGATAGCGCTGGTGTTGAAATAAAGCCGTCCGCAGTGTCTTGACCTCCTGTACCTGTGCCGGAAGCGGTTCCTACAAAAGATTCTAAAGTGACACTTGCCGCCGTTCCTGTGTAACCAACCGATGCAGTAATACTCCACACACCGGGGGTTAGTGTTAACGCCGTGCCTGTAACATCTGTATATACGTTTGTAGTTAGGGCAATTGCAGCACCACGAGCGCGTTGCTGTGAAAAAACTTCCCCAATATACCCACTACCAACAGTGCTACCGTCAACTCTACCAACAATGTTTGCAGTAGAAATTGCACCGCCGATTTGTGCGCCGGAAGAGACAAGCCTGACCCTCCATTTGAAGTTAGCATTTCCTGCAATTAATGCCCATGTTGCACCTACAGTTGCATACCCATTTCCTGATGGTGCCCGACCATAGTTGCCCATATAGACATAAATATTTGTATTTGCGGTTCCGGCATTCCAACGCATCCCGTAAAGCCCGGTAACTCCACCTGACTGCTGTGTAACATTTGAACTATAATTAGGGTGTTTCTCAACAGGAACCCAAGTCAAACCTGCATCAGAAGTGACT
>CAUYTX010000347.1:0-1357 GCA_963575665.1 Gammaproteobacteria bacterium
CATTCCACTCTCTAATAAATTGTAATACGCCTTTTTCTTGTCTTACTTTTTCAAGTGCTTTAACGCCACCGGGTATTAATAAGATTTCGTATTCGTTTAGGTATTGTTGTCTTGTTGCTTCGTCTAAGAAGATAGATGTTTCAACATCGCAAGGCATATGTGTACCTAATGAACCCCAAATTTTGCCTACTTTGTTAGCCATTAATGTTACTTCGTAACCTGCTTCTTTTAAGCTATAATAAGGGTAAATTAATTCATGATCTTGGAACTTTTCCCAAGTAATAATAAGTGCTTTTTTCATATTGTTATTTTGTTAAATATAATTAATTTATTTTGTATTTCCAACTATTTGTCACGTTTCTGTAATATTGGGTTATCAATAGGCCAATCAATACCGATTTGTGGAGCGTTCCATTTCAACGTAAATTGTTGACCTACATCAGCATATTCTCCTTCATAAGCCCATTTATAGTGAAATACTGAATGGTTACTTAATACTAGAAATCCATTACCAAACATAGGGGGTACTAATACTGATTTTTTAGTTTTATCATCTAATATTATCCAATCCCATTTTAGATAGTTTGGAGAATCAGGTCTATTATCAACAACTACAAAATATATTTCACCATATAGACATGTAATTAATTTCCATGATTTGTCATCACCG
Source organism: Gammaproteobacteria bacterium (assembly GCA_963575665.1). GTDB lineage: Bacteria > Pseudomonadota > Gammaproteobacteria > CAIRSR01 > CAIRSR01 > CAUYTX01. Next base: position 671 of record CAUYTX010000347.1, read on the forward strand.
TGAATACCTCTTAATACGTATTTTCTTGATGTAGATATTTTATCGTGGTTAAAATCTAATTTAGGTTCGAATTTATCTTTATTCCATAACGTCCATAAATCACCTCTAAAATCAGTGTAAACGTCTGGTGTATATATTTTTACTTCTGGAAATATCATATGTTGTTTATTTGTATGTATGCATCAAAGAATTCACTTATTCTATCTTCTAAGTTATCTAGTTTAGCTATTTCACAATTATAATCAATATAGGGTTTCATTTGAAAATATATTTCAGGTGTTAATAAATTCAAAATTTCTAATAATTCATTTTCATTATTAAATCTAATAATACCTCTTTCATCATATCCAAAGTCTTCAATATTATTACAACCCCAATATATAGGAACTGTTTTAGATAGAAAATTATCTCCAATTTTATTATACCAATTAATATGTTTAACATTCTCAATTACAATATTAAACATAGATTCTTTAAATAATATTCGTTTCCCATATCCAATAGGATCTATATCTTCAGGAATATGAGATAAATTTTTAGAATAATTAGTATAACCAGGACGAGCATTGTTTTTTAAATCATAATCTTCTAAAACATAATACCATTTTTTAGGAATATTTATTTTAGATTCTAATTCATATACTTTATGTCTTAATTGATGACCTTCTACTAAGTTTTTATCTCCAC
>CAUYTX010000348.1:0-1350 GCA_963575665.1 Gammaproteobacteria bacterium
GCACGTACGGATCTAATCGAGAGCTTCATGGGGCGACTCATGATTCGACTCACCCCATCGACCAAGCCGTACTGGTCATGAAATCTGGCAATTATTACCTTCGGACGATCAACGGCGCGACTGGGAAGCAGTTAAAACAAGTGGTGTTGGGTACTGCGGCAAACATAAAACCCAATGCCTTGACTGCAGTAGGTAAACGAATTTCTGTGCTTGAAAAGAAATCAACTGGTGTGAGCATTCTCCAGATTCGGGATGCTGCGACTTTAGCCCTAGTCAAGACCTTGACTTTACCGAAGTAGGTTTAGGTTTGGAGAATCAGTAGTAAACCACCCCTGACTAAAATCGGGGGTTTTCCTAAAAGGATCTATGAAAACGTATCGTAAAGAAAAGTGCACAGGGTGCGCAGGCAATGCAGCTCGACTCGATTTTTTAGTAGTCATGGCTAAAGCTGTGTTTAGCGGAATCATGGGCATGTTGACTGGTAGCGCAGGATTGCACGCGGTTGCTTTCTTAGCGAGTGGGGATATTATCTCAAAAGGAATCAACTGGTTTAGCGTTTACATTTCAAAGAAACCAGCCACGGAGCGTTTTCCCTACGGATATGGCAAGACACAGTTTCTTTCTTCTTTATTGATTGGGGTTTTGTTGATTGGTGGTGCTGGACTTTTCTTCTTCCATAATGCGCAACATATTCAGATGGGCCAAGTGGTTCCGCCAGGAGGGCTGGCAATGGTTTCCGCATTGCTATTGGCGGTGACTAGCGAAATGATGCACAGGATATTGATTGACACTGCCCAATGTAGCAACAACTCTGCTATTTACGCGGCCGCCGCAGATAATCGTATTGATTTTATTTCCTCTTTGATGGTATTAGCTGGAACGTTTCTTACTTATATTGGCTGGACGATTGCTGACCATCTCATGTCTTTGGCAGTAGTCCTTTTAGTCATGAGAGTTGGTTTCGGAATTGCAAGTGAAGCAATAAAAGGATTATTGGATTTTGGCCTATCCACTGAAGTGGAGCATCAGATCAGGAGGATTTGTTCTCTAACACCACAGTTTTGCTCTGTGAAGCGTGTCTATGGTCGCCGTTTAGGGGATTCTTTTGCAGTGAACTTAGAAATTTACGTCGATGGTAACTGTTCTTTATCCTTAATTGATGACGCAATGAAACAAGCTAAAAGAGATATTCGTGCAAAAGTGCAACATATCGACACGATCCACTTTACGTTCGTGCCTCGGGATTGCTAGACGATTATAGTTATGAAACAATGAGCCATGAAACCTTTCTAATAAATCTAGGAGTTACGCAGTTGGATTCACAAGTTACTGATTTCGTTGGATTTATTG
>CAUYTX010000349.1:0-1350 GCA_963575665.1 Gammaproteobacteria bacterium
GGCGTTGTTGCCACAGAATTTAATTAGAAACACAAATTTTAATATTATGACAAAAGTATCAAACGAAGAACAAAGCAATAACGCCAATGTGCTGTTAGTGGCTGGTGCAGGGACTAATGATGGTTTATGTATAGGATTTACCTGTAAGATATGTGAAGGAACACAAACTCTACAAGCATCTTATTACAGAGCAAATGAAACATTCCCTGTATGTAATGAATGTTTAAAAGACTTAAAAGAGTTTGTGTTATCGAAGCGTGGTAGCACTTGCCACTAACGTTTTCGGGCTAAGAGAAGTAAACCTTTTTTTTGAGCGAGGGAAATAAAGATAATGCCTTGGACGGGCTTTGTAAAATCCAATGACAAAATGAGTGAATTTAAACAGTACAGAAGAAAGCAAATTGCGGAATTGAGACCTTTTAGCGAAGGTGAAAAATTATCCGATGCAGTATCAGTATCACAAGCCGACAAGGATGCAGGAAGCCCAAAGGCAGGTGATATGATTGCGAGAAATCCAAAGAACCACAATGACCAATGGCTTGTGGCTAAACAGTATTTTGAGGATAATTTTGAAGAAGTGGAATTACCGCAAATATGCAAACCAGAAAGACCTGATTACCGAAATTAATCCGTGCGTGGGCAAAGGGTTTATTTCTTCTTAGCCCGTGTTATAACCAGTGCGGATAATTTAGTAGAAACTTAAATAAAAAACGAAATGACAAGAAACGAAAATTTACTTACAATACTTGGCGAGGAGTGCGTTGAAACTGCTCAAAGAGTTTCTAAAGCAATCAGATTTACTTTAGAAGAAATACAGCCTGAGCAGGAATTGACAAATGCACAGAGAATAGTGTATGAGTTCAATGACATATTAGCGGTAATGGAAATACTACAAGAGGAAGGCGTATTTGATAAAGTAATTGACAGGGAAGCTATTGATAAGAAGAAAATTAAAGTTGCGAAGTATTTAGCCTACTCAACTCAAATTGGAACGGTATCGTAGCATTGGTTATAACGTACGGGTATTTGCGCTCGTTTTAATGGCGCAAATACTGTGTTACCAGTAGTAGTTTAGCGTGGATTATTAACAATTAAATATAAAAACAAATGGAAAACTTTTTTTACGATGACAGATTTTGCGGTGATTTATCAGATTTAATGGATGTATTTGATATTGAAGAACCGAAAAACTTAAAAGACGATTGGACTTGCAAAATTGAATTAACAGAATTAGAGCCAATTTTTAAAGTGGATGCAAAAAAGTTGTGTGAATTGCTTTGTGATTGCAACGAAGAACGATTGGGAGAAGATTTTGACAATAGAGATGAAGAACGATTGATAAAGGCAATT
>CAUYTX010000350.1:0-1343 GCA_963575665.1 Gammaproteobacteria bacterium
TTCTATCAAAACTTAATAAAATCAATGATTTGTGAGTTCAACTGCGTAACTCCTACAAGACAACTACGGAGAATGCCAAGTATATAAGCTCGACATCTTGGAAATGGACATAAAGGAATGTATCTTCCGATTTGATCGCTACCTTCAATACGACGCGATTACCTCAGGAAGTGCTGTTACCGCTACCTATGACGACTATAAAGACCTTTTTCGCGAAAAGAAATTTGTTGTTACTCTACCAACTGCCTATCAGGAACTAATAGAGGAAGAAAATGAGGCTCTGCTAAAGATTATCGCCGAGCGAGTAGAAAATCTATGCGGTTTCAAGCCGGACTCTGATACCGTTGCCAAATTTTTGAAGTCATTGATCAAAGATGATCAGAAGATTGAACCACCACAGTCAGTTCCTGTCCAAGGCCAGCTGGCGATGCCTCCTTTTCCTTCCAGAATCGGATTTTTCCTACACGGCAAGTACTATAACTGTCGAAATGCCATTGGTGTAATGATTCAAATATTCGAAGTTCTTTCTGTGAGAGATGCGTTGTTTGTAGAGCGTTTCGCCGCATTTCCAAAGCGTGGAAACCACCCCTATTTGGCCAAAAATCCTGCTGAGCTGAATCCATGACGCCCTGATCTTAGTTTACGTTCGCAAAAGTTGAAGTCAGGCTGGTGGATAAGTACTATCCAGAGTCGTGCTACCATCCGTCAGGTTGTTGAAGTAGCCTGCGGAGTTGCTGGGTTAAAATTCGGCTCAGATTTAATTTTGAATTTAGGTGATTAATCCTGTCCCCAGCACGCAAAAGATCTACTTTTCTTGGATTCAATGCTAAACGTTGAGGCAATTTCGAGCACTGACATGCAATCCACTCCAAGTTTTGCAAACAATTTTTTCTTGTGGTCTAGGTTGTCTATTTTTCTCCTGTGTTTTTTGGCATTACCTAGCCTAGCAAGTTCCTTAGCGGAACCAGGCCCCCCAGAAGACGAGTCTCAAACCCTTGCAGCCACGGATCGGCAGATACAGAGTTTAGGTTGTTTGACTGTTGGTACTGCAGTAGGTGCGACTACCGTTTTACTCGGAAGCACGGGCATAGCATTCTTAGGGCTACGAGGTGCAGCCACTGCCACCACGGTGGCCATCCCAGTCCTCATGACTACGGTAGCTGCCGGCTGTGCTTTTGGTACCCAAGCAGCACTTGGGATCCAATGGATGCACCACAACCGAAAGGTTTTACTAGAAAGATGGAAAGCACTTACGCCCAAACTTGACATTCTTGATAAACATTAGAGAGTTTTTCGATTAAGTGGATGATGGTAATATAGTAGGAGTTGAACTGACAGGTAGG
>CAUYTX010000351.1:0-1341 GCA_963575665.1 Gammaproteobacteria bacterium
TATCTTCATCATCAACAACCATATTATTGTCATCAACCCATTCTCTCATAGCATCATCAGACTCTGGTAAATCATAAATATCCAATACACCTTCCATCATAGAATTAACATTGTCTATAAAATCATCAGGTACAGTTGTGAAAAATTGGTTTCCTCTAATGAATAAGATAAAAGCATCTAATTTAATTATTATCTCTTCATCAGATTCTCGATATTGAATTACATCTTTTATTTTATCACATAGTTTATCGGCTTCTTTCCATTTAGCATTATATGATTCAGTTGAATATTCTTCTATTATTTTACCTTCAATTTCCTTTAAAATATCATCATGTTCATTTATATATGAAGTTAATTCTTCAGCTGCTTCACCTGCTGTTGTTTTTGTAACAATACCAACAGATTTAAGTTGATTGAATAAATCCTCATCTTCTTCTAGGATTAATTTTAAATATTTTGTCATTTGCTCTTCTAGACCTTCTTCCCAACCCTCAAAATAATTATCATCATCCCATACCCAATATCCTGGGTCAGTTGTTTGATTCATAAAATAAGGTATACTACTATCTAAGTTATCTAACCCATTTGGGTAATCTACAAAATCCAAGATAACAAATCCTCTATATACAATGAAACCCATTCCTTCAGGTAATCTTTCTTGTATTTCTTCTACTGTTTCATTTATCCATAATTCATTTATTCTAAGAAGCATTTCTTTATCACTTTTAAATTCTTCTGGCACCGCTTTATCACCCAAGTGTTTTTCAAGCAATTCAAATTTATCCATACCATTAGTTGCAATAAATCTACTCACCTCTTTTCCAGTCAATGAATGTAGAAAAGTCTTGATGTCTTCATCAGATAATACCATAAGTTCAGTGTATACTGGATTCAATTGATATCTGTTTCTTTGACCAGGTTTCATATACTCATCAAACTTTCTTTTGCTTATTTGAGCATATCTTTTAAGAATTGCTGGTTTATTTTTAATAAATGCAAATCCTTCATCATCTAGTCCAATACCAAATGAAACATATAAATTTAATAAGTCATCTGGAAGCTGAGTTAATTGATTGTTTGTTATTGGTTTGGAAATAGTTGGATAGATATCTAAATAGTTTCTTTTTTCTTCATATGATAATCTTTTAAATTCCATATCAGAAATACCATTTTTAAATCTCACATGTTCTTTTCTTTCTGCTTCGGTAAATGGTTTTGGTTGCAATACTTCATGTGCTGGTCCTAACTTAGGGTTAATTGCCATAATTTCATCCCAACTCATTTGAGTATCCCCATCATTTTGAGCTGAGGTAACAATATATTGTTTTGTTGTTAAATCAT
>CAUYTX010000352.1:0-1330 GCA_963575665.1 Gammaproteobacteria bacterium
CCCTCCTACTATTTCAGAAAGATATTTTGTTACCTATGCTTGTTTAGCAATCCCCATATTCATCCACGCCGCGCGTACTGATAAAATTTTAGGGTTCTGGAGGACGTACCGTGTCCTGCAAGCGAATTTCCTTTTGTGCTTCCAGAACTAAAGCATAGCTAAGCCGATTGAATACACGAAACACCATCAACAAACCGGCTTGTTCTTGAGGAAGAATTAAGACTTCTTTAGTTAATGGGTCTATCACTTGGTCTCCAGACTGGTAGATCACCAATACGTGACCTATTTCCAAACTGCTTTCGTGGCCAAGGTCTAAAACTACTGTTTGCAATTGGCCGATGCGTGACACGCCACCAAGAACATCAATGATATGTCCTTCCATCGGTACTTCGGGTGCACGAGGCATAAAGTTTTGGTTAAAGATCTGATCATTTTCTGGGAACACACGGTCCCCAGCTAATACTTCACGAACAGAGCGTGTAATCCGAAGCGTTGCCAACTCTCCAGTGCGTTCTATTTCACCTTCACCAATGGGAATTGCCTCAATGCCAAGCAGTTCTGGCTCTCCTCCTTTTGGATCCTGACGATGGTAGGGGCGTCCAGGGCGGTACAACGTGTAGCGAGTAGTATCGTTGTCTGTATTGATCCCACGTACATAAACAGCATCACCAGCAGCCGCTGCCAACCTGCGATCCGCTTGACCGACAACATAGGCAGCTGCTTCCATTTCCCCAACAGCGGTAATTCGGGTTTGTGATAAAAAAGGTTGAATGGTGCCAAGTGGAATAGTAGGAATCGCCTGATTTAGGGGTAGCACCCGAATCTTAGGCGAGAGATGAACAGTAGATAAATCACTTCCTAGCAGTTCTTCTTGGATCGTAATGGCTTCCCGTCCTCCTGGTCCTCTAACCAAGTCTGCGATCAGCTCACCTTTTACCCGGCGGAGGATAATTTTGTCTCCAGGATAAATCAAATGGGGATTTTTAATGCTAGGGTTGTTTCTCCACAAATCTTTCCAGCGCCATGGATGCACTAGAAAACGTGCCGCTACATCCCATAGTGTGTCACGTGGTACTACGACATAATATTCAGGGTGCCTAGGGTTCAAAGCAGGATTACTTTTAGGTGCAAGAGCAGGAACCTGCTCTCTGAGACTGGGATCACTTGTTTCTGCCACTAGAACAGTGGATAGGAAAGCGATACCCAATAAGATGCCAATACGTCCTACAATGGATAGCATGTCTTCTCTCCCTTAGGCATAGAAACTAGTGTAGCCTAACCTGAGTTCGACGTAAGAAATAATGTAAGTTATTGTATCAGTTATGTTTTC
>CAUYTX010000353.1:0-1326 GCA_963575665.1 Gammaproteobacteria bacterium
TTCCTTGTTGATTACCTTGTTGGTTCTGCTGTCTTCCTTGTTGATTACCTTGTTGTTTCCCTTGTTGGTTTTGTTGTTGTTTCCCTTGTTGGTTACCACTTAGAAGTTTTTGTATTTCTAGGGATTTGAATATAGACTGCTTCAGTTTCTTATGTGGTTCTAGTAATGGAATCTGGGTTTCTTTATAAGTATCTGATATTTTTAAGGAAAGATCCATTATATTCTTTAATGTTATATTGTGTTCATTAATAAGCTGGTCATATGTAATCTTATCTATTGGTTTTGTTTTTATTAATTTATTTAATGTATTTTTTATTTCAACTAATCTCTTTTGCATATTCAGCAGTTCCTCTTCTTGTTCTATTGCTAAATAAGCAGGAAGCATTCCTTCTTGTTTTAAGAAGTTAACGTCTTTCTTTAATCTTACGTTATTACCTACGTTATTACCTACGTTAGATAATACTCCATCGTTAATACTTGATAATGTATCTAATTGTTCTGCTAATGTATATATAAAATCTAGACCAATTTCTTCTCTTGAATTTGAAATATCCTGTATATACTCAATTGTATTAGGAATATCCCTCTGTAATAATTTAAAAATTCGCATAATAGATAAAAGTTGAGAAGAATAATCTTTCTTATTAATTATAACTTCATATATACTCATAGACATAACATTAAGAGTATCTAATATAGTAGATCCTTCACTCTTAAACTTTGTTAAATAATACACAGATAATATATCTTTTGTAACTTTGGTATTGTTGGTTAAGAATTTCAATAAAGCACCAACTATCAACGGTAGATTTTTAATATAATTAATTATCTTATTAGAATCATTATCAAGTATTAACGATGGAGTATTATCTAACGTAGGTAATAACGTAGGTAATAACGTAAGATTAAAGAAAGACGTTAACTTCTTAAAACAAGAAGGAATGCTTCCTGCTTATTTAGCAATAGAACAAGAAGAGGAACTGCTGAATATGCAAAAGAGATTAGTTGAAATAAAAAATACATTAAATAAATTAATAAAAACAAAACCAATAGATAAGATTACATATGACCAGCTTATTAATGAACACAATATAACATTAAAGAATATAATGGATCTTTCCTTAAAAATATCAGATACTTATAAAGAAACCCAGATTCCATTACTAGAACCACATAAGAAACTGAAGCAGTCTATATTCAAATCCCTAGAAATACAAAAACTTCTAAGTGGTAACCAACAAGGGAAACAACAACAAAACCAACAAGGGAAACAACAAGGTAATCAACAAGGAAGACAGCAGAACCAACAAGGTAATCAACAAGGAA
>CAUYTX010000354.1:0-1319 GCA_963575665.1 Gammaproteobacteria bacterium
ACGGATCATTGGCATCGATCGTTTCGGGGAATCCGCTCCTGCAGGCATTTTGTTTAAGACCTTTGGGTTCACAGTAGAGAAGGTTACCAACGCAGTCCTAGATTTGATCAGTTCCCACTAATCTGGAGATAAATACGCAATGGCTATCAAGGTTGCCATCAACGGGTATGGCCGCATTGGCCGTAATATCTTACGTGCCATCTACGAATCAGGTCGCACCCAAGAAATTCAGATTGTCGCCATCAACGATTTAGGCAATGCCGAGATCAATGCCCATTTGACACGTCATGACACCGCCCACGGTAAATTCAAGGGTACGGTGGTCTTGGATGGTGGGGATTTAGTCGTCAATGGAGATCGTATCCGTTCCCTTTCAGAACGCGATCCTACGAAACTTCCGTGGGGAGAATTAGGCATAGATGTGGTCATGGAATGTACTGGCATCTTCCGAACGAAGAGCAGGTGCATGTCTCACATTGCCGCCGGTGCTAAGAAGGTCATCATCTCTGCGCCAGCCGACAAGAACGAATGCGACGCAACCGTGGTCTATGGCGTAAATCACCACATACTCAAGGCCGAGCACCAAGTCATTTCTAATGCTTCTTGCACTACAAATTGTCTTGCTCCCTTGGTTAAACCTTTGAACGATGCCATTGGCGTGGTGCAGGGTCTAATGACTACTATCCACTCGTACACCAATGACCAAGTTTTGACGGATGTGTACCACACAGATCTGTACCGTGCACGATCTGCTGCGCAGAATATGATCCCAACCAAAACCGGTGCAGCTTCCGCGGTGGGATTGGTGTTACCAGAACTCAACGGCAAATTGGACGGTTTTGCCATGCGAGTTCCGACGATCAATGTCTCCGTAGTAGATTTAACTTTTACGGCAGCACGTGTGACTTCTAAGGACGAAGTCAATCAGATCATGAAGACGGCTTCTGAAGGGGCGTTGAAAGGAATTTTGGAATACATTGACCAACCCTTGGTCTCTTCTGATTTCAACCATACCCCAGCTTCTTCTAACTATGACTCTAGCCAGACACGGGTCATGGGAGGCACGCTGGTTAAAGTCCTCTCCTGGTATGACAACGAATGGGGTTTTTCAAACCGCATGTTGGATACTACCCTCGCATTGATGGCAGCAAAGTAAGCTCCGCGCCAAGGATGGCGCACTCGAAGAGGCTACTATGGCAGTACTGAAAATTACTGATTTAGATTTAGCTGGAAAGCGTGTTTTAATCCGTGCTGACCTTAACGTACGGATCATTGGCATCGATCGTTTCGGGGAATCCGCTCCTGCAGGCATTTTGTTT
>CAUYTX010000355.1:0-17402 GCA_963575665.1 Gammaproteobacteria bacterium
AAACAATAAATCCAACGAAATCAGTAACTTGTGAATCCAACTGCGTAACTCCTAACTAGAAATGAAAACCTTAGAAGACCGTCATTCAGCAATGCACGAGTCTATTCGCAAGGTCGTTACCCTCAAAAAAGGTGGAAACATAAGTGGTGCTGAGTCGGAATATACCAAACTGATGCATCTTTCTAACGAGGTAGTCACGTTACTCCGACGCCTGGAGCAGATGTCTCCCGCACCTTCGCCAAAATCTTATGTTCCTACGCTTCCTACCCCTTCTCATGTGCTTTCTGTAACTCAATCAGCCTCTACTCCCACTTCCCATGGAGAGGGAGAAGGTAAGATCGATTTTGCGGCCGCCCGCGCCATGCACATGTCTTGTCGCGAAAAACCACGTTCGTTTTTGGAAGGTCAATCCAAGCTCACGGAAAAACAAGTTAGTTCCCACCGAGATTGCCAGCTAGGTCGCTGGCTCTACTCCCATGGTATAGCTCGATATAAGCACTTATCTGAGATGCAAACCTTAGAAAAGACTCATGCTGCTATGCACGAGTCGATTCTTAAGGTAATTCGGCGAAAAGCCACTGGGGAAACAGCTAATGCTGAGACTGAATATAATCAATTTATGCGACTCTCCGGAGAAGTGGTGAGTTTATTAAGACACTTAGAACAAACGGCTGAGAATGCTCCTTCCACAGTGCCTACTGAAAAAAATCAGTTAGTTGTACCTCCCAAAAATGGACATACCTTAGACGAGTGGAAAGAATTCTAAAGTATCTAGGAGTTACGCAGTTGGATTCACAAGTTACTGATTCCGTTGGATTTATTGTTTTTGACGAAAAACAAAATTTTTATAAAAATCAAAGACTTATATTTTCAACTGCGTAACTCCTAGTATCTTGACCATTTCTAAGAGTCAGTGTAGTTTCCTTTGCACTTGAGAAGGAGTTCGAAATTCTGTGAGTAAGAGTTTGCGTAGGTTGCGATTTTTTTGTATTGGTTGTCTGAGTATAGTCGGTTCCTCTGTCCACGCGGTTACCTTGACTCCAGAACAGCAGGCACTCCTAAATCAGCTATCTCCTGAGCAAAAGGCAACGGCAATGCAATTGATGCAACAGTCTGGTGGAGTTCTTCCTCCGTCGACTGTTTCATCACAGCCAGAGTTAACACCACCGGCTAACAAGACACCGGCTGCACCCGGGCAGACATGTACAACTACGACGGGACAAACGTACGTTGTTCCACCTGGACAGGCGTGCTCCAATACGCCGCAAACATGCACGACTGCAACAGGACAGACATACACTGCCTCACCTGGACAGACGTGCCCAACTGTTCCAGGACAGTCAACCACTCCAGGGCAGACATGCACGACTGCAACAGGGCAAACGTACATTGCCCCACCTGGACAGACATGCCCAACTGCGCCAGGGCAGACATGCACGACTGCAACGGGACAAACATATACCACTCCGCCTGGACAAACATGCCCAGCTACCCCAGGGCAGTACCCAACCACTCCAGGGCAGACATGCACAACTGCAACAGGACAAACATATACCACTCCACCTGGACAGACATGCCAAACTAGCTTCCTAGGACAGTATCCAACCACTCCAGGGCAGACATGCACAACTGCAACAGGACAAATATACACCGCTCCACCTGGGCAGACATGCCCAACTGTCCCTACCCAGACGCAACCTACCTATCCCCTTGCACAACAACCTACGTTTGAACAAAAGGGTTTACCTATACCAGAGCAATTAAAACAATTTGGATATGACCTATTTTCTGCAACTCCGAATACGTTTACGCCAATCACGGATGTTCCTGTACCCACTGACTATGTCATTGGGCCTGGAGATACGATTCAAGTCCAAATCTTTGGGAAAGACAACGTAGCTTATAGTCTTCTTGTATCTCGTGAGGGTTCCATTAATTTTCCCGGTATTGGACCTGTTGAAGTGACTGGTATGAAGTTTTCGGAAGTAAAGGCAAGTCTGATGGAACGCATTACCCGTCAAATGATCGGAGATAGAGCTGACATTACGATGGGTACTCTCCGATCCATTCGTATATTGATCCTAGGGGAGACATTGCAACCGGGTTCTTACACAGTCAGTGCGCTTTCTACACTGACCAATGCACTTTTGACAAGTGGTGGAATTAAACCAATTGGTTCTTTGAGAAACATTCAACTCAAGCGTGGTAGTGAAACAGCAGCCACGTTGGATCTCTACGATTTGCTACTTAAGGGTGATACAAAAAACGATCTACGGTTGCTACAAGGTGACGTTATCTTTGTTCCCCCAATTGGCCCGACGGTGGGGGTAGGAGGAGCAGTACGTAGACCTGCAATCTATGAGTTGAAGAAGGAAAAATCAGTTTCTGATATGCTTAAGCTCGCAGGAGGCACTTTGCCTGCTTCGTATCTTCGTGGTAGTCAGTTGGAACGCATCCACGAAGGTCAAGATCGGACAGTACTTAGTGTGGACTTACGTACCCCTGCTGCACAGGCGTTACCTGTACAAGATGGTGATGTAATACGCGTTCTTTCCGCCTTAGATCGATTCGATACTGTCGTCATCTTAACGGGCCACGTCTATCGCCCTGGTCAGTTTCAGTGGCACTCAGGTATGCGCCTAACAGAGGTGATTAAATCTGTTAAAGACTTACTTCCAAGACCTGATACACGGTATGTACTGATACGTCGAGAGGTACCACCAGATCGGCACATTGAAGTTCTATCAGTAGATTTAGACCAAGCGTTGGCTCAACCAAAGTCTTCACGTAACGTTACGTTATCCCCCATGGATGAAGTGAACGTGTTTGGCTTAGATGAAGATCGCGCAGCTGTCCTCACTCCGCTCGTAGAACAACTTCAACGGCAAACTAGAGTGGATAAACCACAGCCTGTGGTCAACATTACTGGACAAGTACGTTACCCAGGGAACTACCCGTTTACGAAAGAAATGCGACTAGCAGACCTAGTGCAGGCAGCAGTAGGTGTACTCCCAAATAGTGAATTAGGGTTTGCAATGATACGTCGCGAGGAAAAACAGGGGCAACGTATTGATGCTTTTTCAGTGGACTTGGGAGCGGCTCTTTCAGATTCTCGCTCTAACCAAAATATTTATCTAAAACCAAGAGATTCGATTCAGATTCTAAAGATTGGTGATAACAGGGCCCCTGCACTTCAGGAGACCATTGCAAGGCTTGAACTGCAGGGAGGCCCGGTAGACCCTGCCCAAGTCGTGATAGTGGCAGGACAAGTTCGATCTCCCGGTGAGTATCCACTAACTCGTGGTATGCGACTAGTAGAGGCCTTGAAGGCTGCTGGTGGTGTATTGCCTGGTTCCGATTTAGACTTTGCAGTAATTCGTCGTGAAACGGACCGTGGCCAAAAAATTGAAGTGTTGTCTGCTCGTCCAAGGGATGCTTTCGCAACACCAGGGGGCACCGCAGATTTTCCACTCAAACCAAGAGACCAGCTCTATGTGTTCAACTTAAATGAGGATCGGCAACTAATCCTAGATCCGATGCTAACCGATCTACGTCGTCAAGCAGTGAGCAGTGAACAAGCCCGCATTGTAGAAATATCCGGATCTGTCCGAAAACCTGGGACGTATCCATTGAGCCCAGGAATGCGTGTTAGTGATCTCATTCGCGCTTCTGGCAGTTTGAGTGACGGTGCCTATACACTAACTGCAGAGATTACCCGTTATGAAGTAGTTAATGCGCAATCTCGAGAAACAGATCATTTGGCAGTAGATCTTAGTGCCATTTACAATGGTGAAAAAATGTCTGATCTGTTGCTTAAACCCTATGATCGATTGAAGATTCGTCCCGTGCCTAATTGGGGAGTGCAGGAGACCGTAGAAGTAGCGGGTGAAGTGCGCTTCCCAGGAATATTTTCCATTAGTGTAGGAGAAACTTTAAGCAGCCTCTTGCGTCGTGCAGGGGGACTGACCGCGCATGCATTTCCCATGGGAACCGTGTTCATGCGGGAAGATCTCAGAGTACGTGAGCAAAAACAAATTGACGACCTAGCAAACCGAATGGAAATGGACTTAGCTTCAGCACAATTGACACAAACTCAGTCCGATTTTACTCCTGGAAGCAATAACAGTGCTCAGCAATCTGTTGTCATTGGTCGACAGTTAGTCCAACAACTGCGCACAACCAAAGCGGTTGGACGTTTGGTAATAGACTTACCATCACTTCTAGCAGGCCGAGAAATCACAGCATTGAGTGAGGAACGTTACAACGAAATGGACATCGTTCTGAAGAATGGTGATCGATTAGTAATTCCACGTGATACACAAGAGGTCACCATCATTGGTGAAGTATACTATCCAACTTCGCATGTCTTCCGTAGAGAAGAGGACAAAGAGGACTATATCAATAGAAGTGGAGGTCTTACGCCAAAAGCAGACTCAAAGCGTATTTATGTTGTCCAAGCAAATGGAAACGTATCAACGAATTCCAACAGAGGCATTTTCAATTGGTTTAATGAACAAGAAATTCATCCTGGGGATACTATAGTCGTTCCATTAGATGCTGAACGTCTTCAGCCGCTTGCCTTCTGGAGCGAAGTTAGTAAGGTGGTTTACCAGATTGCGTTGTCCGCAGCGGCGTTCAGGGTAGTGGGCGCGTTTTAAGATGAGTGTTCACGTGGATGCACAAACAGTTGATTCTCTACGCACGGATATACCATTGTTCGCGCTCGTGCGTATGCTCCTTCCAGAAAAGCGTTTTATTCTATCCTTTACAGCAATTTGTACTGTCATTTCTCTGGCAGTTGCTTTTTTACTCCCGGCAATCTATCGAGCAGAGGTGCTGGTTGATGCAGCTCAAATTGGACAGCAACAAGGAGGTCAATCTACCTTAGCTAGTTTGGCAGGTAGTTTGACTGGTGGCCTCGCGAGTAGCCTCGGTATGGGTATGAATAGTGGTCCTGCTCTGCAGGACGCGATTGCCACAATCAAATCTAGGATATTTACTGAAAAATTTATTAAAGAAAATGGATTATTTCCGATTTTATTTGCTAGCATTTGGGATAAAGACAAGAAGCAATGGATTGAAAACTCTTGGAAGTTTTGGAAAAAAATTCCTCCTTCAGATAGAGACGCTTTTGAGGCATTCGACAAAATCCGAGATGCACAGGTAGACGACAAGACTGGACTAATCGTAGTTAGCGTAGAATGGACAGATCCTGAGCTCGCTTCAGCTTGGGCCAACGCGCTCGTAAAACAGGTGAACCAGTATATGCGTGCTGATGCGATACTGAAAACGAAACGAAACCTCAAATATCTTGAAGATTATTTACGTCAAGCCACTCAAGTAGAAATTCAAAGAGCTCTGTCTGCACTCATGGAAACCGAATTACAAAAATCAATGTCCGCTAACGTGAATGAGGAGTATTCGTTTGTCGTGATTGATCCCGCCGTTGTTCCCGAAAAACGTGCTAAACCCTACCGGTTATTATTAACTTTGGTAGGTTTTTTGTTTGGATTTATGATTGGCGTGCTCTGGAAGTTAATTAAAGTCTTTTGGGCGAAATCAGAAGGGATTACTGCAGAAACATCTAAGTTAGTTTTGATTCATTAGTTCTTTGGAAAAACCATATGATCATTCAAATCAAATACATTGTAGATTGGGTAGTTTCTTTATTCTTATTTGTGTTTCTTTTTCCTCTTGGGCTACTCATAGCGTTGGCAATCAAATTAGATGACGGAGGGCCTATATTTTTTCGTCAAGTCCGTTCTGGATATTTGGAAAAACACTTTAGAGTTTGGAAGTTTCGTACAATGATCATAGACGCTGATCGACTTTTAGGGCCTGATGGATTGCCCGTGGGTAATCGCGTAACTCGAGTGGGTCGCTTCCTTAGATTGACGAGTTTAGATGAAGTACCGCAGGTTATGAATATACTCTTTGGGGAAATGTCCCTTGTGGGCCCACGACCAATTTTGCCTAGCATGGCAGATCGACTCGACTCTTCTCAGAAGAAGCGTTTTTTCATGCGACCTGGTGTTACCGGTCTAGCTCAGGTTAAGGGTCGGAATAGTATTCTTGTGTCTCGTCGTATTGCTTATGATGTGGAGTATGTAGACCAATTTTCGCTTTTATTAGATATAAAGATCCTTTTCCAGACAATATTAGTTGTTTTTACCTCTTCAGGTGTAGCTGTAGACCGTCTTCCAGGAAATGATGATCTCCCAAAGGACTCGAAGTCTGTGCTTTGAGAAAAGAAAACATGAGTTCACTTCAGTGCTCGGATGCTTTATGTTGGAAAGATTTGCAAATTATTTCGGAACAACATGGGGATTCCTTCTATTTTGCGGACGTAAAACGTTTTGCCTCGAATGTAGTTCGGTTTCTTAAAGCGTTTCGGAGCTATTATTCAAAGACTTCTATTGCCTATTCTTATAAAACTAATTACCTTCCAGCTTTTATAAGATGTGCTGATAACTTAGGTACCTTTTCGGAAGTGGTATCTCGCTACGAGTATGATTTTTCAAGAGGATTAGGGATTGATTCAAGAAAGATTATCTTTAATGGTCCAATTAAATCCTCTAAAGATTTACAATTTGTGCTTGAACAAGGGTCTAGGGTTCAATTAGATTCCTTGTTTGAGGTGGAATTGCTACTAAAAATTCAGTTTTCTAAACCAGTTTCTGTTGGTTTACGTTGCCATTTGGGAGAAAACACTCCGGGATCTCGGTTTGGAATAGTATTAGATTCTCCAGAAGGAAAAGAGGCAGTCCGAGCACTTCAGTCTGTTCATTTTCTTCAAATTTCTTCTTTGCATGCACATCATTCAGCTAACCGATCCACATCCGTTTATCAAGATCGAGCTCTCTCGTTAATTGAAATACATGAGGATATATTAGGCGGACAACCACTAGATTTGATAGACCTTGGAGGCGGATTTGCCTCTGAAATGGATCCAAAACTTGTCAAACAAATGAAATATGCTCCACCCTCTTATGAACAGTATGCTGAGGCGGTAGGCACAATTTTTTCTAAAAAATATGGGGAAACGGGTCCTGGTTTGCTCCTGGAACCCGGCATTGGTATTTTGTCGGATGCGTTGGCTTTTGCAACGCGCGTGCAAGTGTTAAAGGAACTTCGAGGTGCTAAGTTTGCGGTATTAGATGGTTCTGTTTTTAACATTAAGCCACTTCGTCATTCTATTAATCTACCGGTTGAAATTTTTGAACGACCAAACGCAGAAAGGTTTGAAGGTAATTGGGATTTTGTAGGTCATACTTGTATGGAACGTGCTGTAGATCTATTGCATCAAGAGTACGTTTCTTCAATAGCCGTTGGAGATTTTGTAGTCTTTAAGAATATTGGTGCTTATACTACAGTACTTAATGCTCCCTTTATTCGTGGTACTCCGCCAGTTCTTGAATGTGTTGACGGTCGGCTTGGTCGGCTTTTGCGTCGTGGATCCACGGCATCTGATTTACTAGAGAGTTATCGAGAATCATGAACCTCTTATTTTCTTGTATTGGAAAACGTGGCTACATTGCGAATTATTTTCGTGAAGCATTGTCCTCCGTAGATAAAATTTTTGGTACCGGGAACACACCTTGGACGCCGGGTTTTGCTGCGTGTGATGCTAGTTTCATATTGCCTGACATTGGATCTGAAAGATACGTAGATTCAGTATTAGATTTATGTCGTACAGAAAAAGTGGACGCACTTTTTTCTTTTAACGATAATGACGTTTACGAATTGACTCGGCGTCGTTCTGAATTTTCTGAAATTGGAGTACGTTTACTAATTCCGAAAGAAGCTTCTGCTGAGATTGCTTTCGATAAATATAAAACTTTTACGTTTTTACGAGATGCGGGTATACGTACACCCCGTACTGCAATTACTATCTCGGAATCGGAATCTTTTGGTTTGCCAGTAGTAGTGAAACCAAGGAGAGGTTCGGGAAGTAGAGATACTTTTATTGCGCGTTCTCCGGAGCAGGTACAATTATTTTTTCATTACGCGCCTGACATGATTATTCAAGAGTACGTAAAAGGTTCAGAGTTTGATATTGAGTTGTGTGGTGATTTAGACGGAAACCCGATTGGTTTTTCTACTTGGATCAAGCACCAATCTCGACAAGGTGAAACGGAACGAGCTGAAACTTTCCATGATTCCGAATTATTTGATCTTGGTCTTCGTTTAGGTCGTTTGATGCAGGTTCCAGGCCCAATGGACATAGATTTGATCAAAAGGGATGGCGAGATTTTCGTTTTAGAATTTAATCCAAGATTTGGGGGAGGATATCCTGTCTCTCAACTCGCTGGCGCGGACTTTCCAAAATTGCTAGTGGATGTTATTCGAAACGGAAAAACGGAACCTTATTTTGGATATCGGTCTGGAGTAATGATGATGAAGCAACTTTGTCCATTTGGAGGTTTTTTGGAAGAAGTAAAGCAGAAAGCACTAAAGGTAGTCTCTCATGTCTGATCGAACATCATTGTTCAAACCGAATCTGCAGTTAGATATACTTCTAAAAGAAGTAAATTCTGTTTTAGAACGAACTGAATCTGAAAGATTTACCGGAGGTTTGATCCCGACCCTTCCGGTTGTTTTTGTGGTTGGTGCCCCTAGGACGGGTACGACATTAGCTCTTCAGTGGCTTGCTTCCACCAGAGTTTTTTCATATCCCACTAATTTACTTTCTCGATTTTTTCGAGCACCCTATTTAGGTGCCCGGATTCAACAGCTCTTAACAGATCCTAATTTTGATTTTGCGGGTGAACTGACAGGAGCAGGTATTTCTGGTAAATCTTGGGCTTCTACTGCTGGTAAAACGGTTGGGCCTCTTGAACCGCACGAGTTTTCGTATTTTTGGCGTAGGTTTTATCCAATAGGGCAAGCGCGTCCTCTCACGGAAGATGAAATTTCGAAATCAGATGCTGCTGGATTCGCAAACGGCATTGCCCTAATTCAACAGGCACTACAAAAACCTTTTGCGGCAAAGGGAATTATCCTCCAGTATAATCTTGCACATCTTGCTGCATTGCTACCAACTTCTATTTTTATACGAACCACTCGTGATCCCTTTCTGACAGTGTATTCTCTTCTCCATGCAAGGCGTAAAGTATTTGGCTCGGTAGATTCTTGGTTTTCGGTAGAACCCCCAGGCACTTCTTGGCTTCGAACACAAGATCCCTATGTGCAAGTGGCTGGGCAAGTGATGTTTACGAATTATGCGCTAGAAAAACAATGTGCTCAATTGCCCCAAGAGAGGGTATTAACCCTCGACTACGAAACATTTTGTAAATCACCAGAAGTTTTGTACAAAAAGCTAGTAAATTGCATGCATGCCGTTGGTTTCAAATCTTCTGAAGAATATTCAGGATTGGCTTCGTTTGTTGCGTCGGATAAAAATCGTGCTACTAAATCTGAACAACAACAAATTTCAGATGCGATTGAATTCGTAGCGTTATCACGCGACCTTATTTTTTCCACACCAGCATAGGAAAGATTTACAAATGGATTTCCCCACTTGGCCAAGTTACACCGAGGAAGAGATTGAAGCCGTTCAAAAGATTTTACAATCCGGTCGCGTCAATTATTGGACAGGTAATGTTGGTAAGGAATTTGAAAAGGAATTTGCTCAATACACGGGTACTCTTCATGCGATTGCGGTTTCTAATGGTTCTGTTGCTTTGGCAGCAGCTCTTCGTGGATTGCATATCGGGCAAGATGCAGAAGTTATCGTTACGCCCAGAACTTTTGTAGCTTCTGCCAGTGAAATTGTGCTTGCTGGCGCAAAGCCCGTTTTTGCAGACGTGGACATAAATTCACAAAATATTACTCCTAAAACTATTGAACCACTAATTACATCCAAGACCCGTGCTATTTTGACTGTGCATTTAGCAGGATGGCCTTGCGATATGTTAGGTATTACGGCAATCGCAAAACATCACGGTCTTTATGTAATTGAAGATTGTGCTCAATCTCATGGAGCCTCTATTAATGGTCGAAAAGTGGGTTCTTGGGGAGATATCGCTGCCTTCTCTTTTTGCCAAGACAAGATTATTACTACCGGTGGAGAAGGAGGTATGTTGACCACTAGCAATTCAGAATTGTGGCAAGCACTTTGGTCTATGAAAGACCACGGGAAGGGATATGATGTCACTCATGTGAAAAATCAGGGAACACATTTTCGATGGTTACATCAAACCTTCGGTACCAATTGGCGATTAACTGAAATGCAGTCCGCTATTGGTAGAATTCAAACTAGAAGGCTTGACGAGTGGATCTCTATTCGCAAAAAAAACGCGGAAACGCTTTTTTCTAAATTAGAAAACGAGTCTGCATTGCGTGTCGTCCGTCCAGACAATTCAATAGAACATGCGTATTATAAATGCTACGTATTTGTCCGACCAGAAGCCTTAAAAAGTAGATGGGATCGAGATCGTATTTTAGGTGAACTAATGGCACTCGGTGTTCCTTGCGGGACTGGAGCTTGTCCAGAAGTTTATCGGGAATCTGCTTTTTCAAATCATCCTTCTCGCCCAAAAGAGCCTCTACCCATCGCAAAACAATTGGGTGAAACTAGCATGATGTTCCCAGTGCATCCCACTTTAACTCAGGAATCTATGGAATTCATTGGGGATTCAGTTTGCTCCGTTTTAGCAAACGGTAAACGGTAACATAAAAATGACTAAATTACGTTTTTTACTTTTGTTTTTTCCTTGGGTTCTTGCTATTGCGGACTCAGGGTCTCTTTTGCTCGCTACTAGAAAATCTGAAACAATACCTGTTGATTCGACAGAAGTAACAGGTTTTTTAGATGGGCCATCCGTGCCTACCAATCTTCCAGAAAACGGAATTTATCCAAAGGGTTTAAGGATGCACATTGGTGCCTATGCTGCAATGGAAAACCCAAGCATCAATGTGCCAGGAAAAACAAATTTAGAGAGGCTTGTCGAGGGAGGTTTTACGGTGGCAGGTCCCTATTACGGTTGGGATCCCGCTAAACACCTCGTCACACTCAAAGCGGCATCAAAACTCGGGTTGCGACTTGCCATCCAACTTACGGAACCACCTTCCATACGAAAACAAAGTATTGACGTTCGCGATCGCCCTGCTTTGATGAGAAATTTGTCAGATGCTGAAGTACGGCAATACTTCAGAGATTGGATGTCGACTTTTTTGAACAATCCAGAAATTGAACCTTATATATCTTCTTGGGCAGCCGGTCCAGAAGAACTTCATCCGTCCAATCGGGAAGAAGTGCACTTCTTGGAAGTTTTAGCAGATGCAGTACATTCTATAGATTCAAAACGACGCCCCATTTTTGAATATCAACCGAATAGCCGCACTTCAGTTGGACTTGAAAAAATCAGTGCCTCCTTAGATTTTATTTTCATGGGTGCCTATACGAGTGCCATTGGATGGTCGGAAACCCGAGGGGCTAGGATCAACTGGGCTATGGAACAAATTCTCGGAGCCTCACGGACGAGCGGACAAGTCCCAATGGTCGGTTTACGTCTTTCAAAAGATTTGCCCGGTTTTGGGGCAGATGATTTGCGAGCACACGGGGAATTATCTGGTCGTCTCCACGCTTTATTACGCCACGATACTTGGTTAGCCTTAGCGCGCGGAGCAAAGGCAATTCAGGTTTGGTCCATGTGGGAAAAACGTCCCAATTTGTCAACGCATCGGGAACAATTTGATGCATATGCTTCCGTAGCTCTGGAATTAACTGGAAAAGACGACCTGCAAACACCACTTCTGTTTGGTGATAAACGAACGGATCTTTCAGTGGAAATTCTTAGCGGTCCCACAAGAATTCGTGCGCATGCCGAAGACTTAGGGGATACAGACGAATCTTATAAGGGGATGTCCGATGGGAGTTGGTCGAGTATCACATTGGGTAACTTTTCTTTACGTGGTTCTCGGGTGCTAGTAGTTGTAAATTCTGCATCAGAACCCGTGCAGGCCGCAATCGTTGGCATGCCTAGCACGGGTGTGAAATGTACGGATATTTCTGGAAGCGAGGCTCACATCGAAGGATTGAAACAAAAACGAATTCTACTGAACATGCCTGCTTTCGGTGTTTGGATTGGGCGTCTTACTAAATAATAATTACAACCTCAACGGCATGACCACGTAGCGGCAGGCATGACTTTCAGCGCACTGCAGTAGTGCGCTGTTTTCGGAAGTGGTCATGCCAATCTTGACCCGCTCTTCTTCAATTCCGCTCAAAGCATCTAAAATGTATTCTACGTTAAATCCGATCTCCATGGCATTGCCTTCGTAGTCAACACTCATTTCTTCTTCTGCTTCTTCCTGTTCTTGGTTTGCTACCTTGACGCGGAGCTTACCCTCTTCGATTTGAATCCGAACACCTCGCACTTTTTCATTCGAAATGATGGATGCCCTTTGTAATGCACGGCGAAGTTCGCCACGATCCGCAATGACGACACTAGTACTCCTCACGGGAAGTACACGTTGATACTCTGGGAATTTGCCGTCCACTAGTTTCGAAGTAAAAGTTACCTCCGGGAGGATGACTTGAATATGGTTAGCTCCAATGATTACTTCTGCGAAAGTTTCCGAATCCTGCAAAAGTCTCAACAGTTCCAATATCCCCTTCCGGGGAATGACGATTTGAGTATTTGGGAACGATTCTAAACCCTCTAACCCCTCTTTTTCACATACTGCTAGTCGATGTCCATCCGTTGCACAAGCACGAAGTTTACCGCGGTCTACTTCCAGTAGTACGCCCATCAAAACGTAACGTACATCATTGGATGCCATGGCAAAATAAGTTCTGGAAATCAGTCCTCTCAAAATAGATTGAGATATTTGAAAACGTTTTCCTTCTTTGATGTTTTCAACATTTGGATATTCTTCTGCAGGAAGCGTTGCTAATACGTAACGGCTCTTACCAGCACGTAACGTAACGCGCTGTCCATCTACTACAAAACCTAAGTCGGTTTCTTCAGGCAGTGCTTTTACAATGTCTAAAAGTTTTTTGGCAGGCACGGTGATCCGGCCTTGTTCCGAAGATAACATTTGAATCTGTGTTGACAATTCTATCCCTAAATCCGTGGTAGTCAGTGTAATCTGCGTTTCTTCTACGGCCAAAAGAACGTTACCGAGAATGGGTATCGCATTTTTTCGCTCAACAACATTGGCTACTGATTGCAAAGGTTTAAGTAGTGCTTCTCTTGGGATCGAAAATTTCATAAGGTATCTTCTCAATTCTGAATGCCGTATGATACAAGCACTATGTCTAAAGTCAATCAAAAACACCCCATAGCCTCTCGGTTTCGAGGATTTTTACCTGTCGTGGTCGACGTAGAAACTGCAGGCTACAACCCAAGGACGGACGCACTCCTAGAAGTAGCGATCGTCCTACTCAAAATGGGGGAACGGCTGGAGCGTAGTAGTACACTTCACGCACATGTTCTCCCTTTTCCAGGTGCTAACTTACGTCAGTCATCCCTAGAGTTTACCGGTATAGATCCTTACCATCCCTTTCGACTTGCCGTGCCAGAACGAGAAGCCTTAGAGACTATTTTTCAATCAATCCACCAGACAATTCGCGATACTGGTTGCACACGTGCAGTCCTAGTCGGACACAACGCATCTTTTGATCTTGAGTTTATCAAGGCAGCGACGGAACGTAGTGGAATCAAAAACAATCCTTTCCACGCTTTTACCGTTTTTGATACTGCAACCTTGTCAGGCTTGGCTTTTGGCCAGACTGTGTTGGCTAAGGCAGTACAGTTGGCCGGATTCCCTTGGGACGCAGAAGAAGCACACTCTGCTCAATACGATGCAGAGAGTACTGCGAATCTATTTTGCACGATCGTAAATTGTTGGGACAGTGCTATTGGCAAGCCTGGGAAAGAGGTCTAACGACTCTGTTCGAGATGCCGTATCACTTCGCGGAAAACAACTTCATTTCGGTCATTCATTTCCATCAAGGTTCGGTGAGCACTTAGAATGGTATGAAGCAGGTCTGTTTGGTCAGCATTTGGAATAGGTTGCTGCTGATCTGGTACTTCCCAATTGGGTACTTTTGTGGTCACCATCTGAAAATACTGGTCGAATCCCATGCTTAGCAGTACTTCTGTGATGTCCTCTTTTGTAGAGAGCAGAACCCCAGGGGGTGCTTTGCAACGGGTTAATAACTTGGACAGCTTTGCTAAAACACCCAAATTACTACTGTCCACGATTTCGGCTTCAGAAAGATCTACTAAAAAAGCACTAGGAGGGACTGGATTCGAAAAAACATTATGTAAAAATTTTTCTAGCGATGGTGCCAAAGGGTAGCGAATTGAACCCACAAGGCGTAGGTAATGGACACCATTTTGGGTAGCATGTAAAATCAGACCGTCCATGGTAGCATTCCTCTTGATCTAGTTTTAGAAGTGCTGAGAGATACCATCAACCGTTCCCATTCTCAACGCCCGACTACACGATTTTACTCCAACCCATCCCCAGAGTGTAAAAACAAATGGGCGAATCTGTTACCAATTATGTTCTCTCTTGGCTCGGACAATTAGGCTATGCTAGCATTTTTATCTTGATGGCTGCTGAGAGCTCTATCCTTCCAGTGCCTTCTGAATTAGTCATGGCACCCGCAGGTTACTTAGTTGCCACTGGAAAACTTAACTTTTGGCTGGCACTGCTCGCGGGTAATCTGGGCTCCATCGTAGGCTCCTTAGGAAGTTACTATTTAGCACTGTGGTTAGGTAGGCCACTGTTGTTGCGCTTTGGGCATTATTGTTTTATCAGCGAAAAACATTTCGATCGGTCAGAATGTTTCGTTCGAGATCATGGTGAGATTTCTTTGTTTACTGGTCGATTTGTCCCCGGGGTTCGGCATTTGATCTCTATGCCTGCGGGGCTTGCTAGGATGCCGTTAGGCCGTTTTATTTTGTACACCTTTTTAGGATCAGGTATCTGGAATGCGGTCTTGCTTGTTTTAGGCTATCTCCTAGGAGGCCAACAAACCCAGGCGCATTGGTCTTGGGTAGTTGGTGGTGCGCTGTTTTTTGCTGCCAGCACTGTAGGAGTATATGTTTATGTGCAGCGACGTCGAAAGGTAAACCATGTTTAGATTCTTCCTCTGGTTGGTAGTCGCGTTGGCAGGGGCTTCTTCAATAGCCGCAATCGCGTTGGCGCACGGAGAAACTGTCAACGCTTTCTGGTTTATCGTGGCAGCAGTAGCCACTCATGTATTGGCTTACCGTTTTTACGGTGCTTGGATCGCGGCCAAAGTATTAGTCTTGGACGAAACCCGTGCTACCCCTGCAGAGCGTTTAGACAATGGTCGAGACTTTGTACCTACTCACCGTTGGATCGTATTTGGCCACCACTTCGCAGCCATTGCAGGTCCAGGCCCCCTTATTGGTCCTACCCTCGCGGCACAATTTGGTTATTTGCCGGGGATATTGTGGATTTTAATTGGTGCAGTCTTAGGTGGTTGCGTCCAAGATATGGTCATCTTGTTTTTTTCCACGCGGCGCGACGGTCGTAGCCTAGGACAAATGGCCAGAGATGAGTTAGGCCCCATTGGGGGTGCAGCTGCTTTGGTAGGCACCCTGTTAATCATGGTAATTTTGATTGCAGTTCTTGGATTGGTCGTGGTAAACGCCATGAAACACAGTCCTTGGGCTACTTCTACTGTGGCCGCCACTATCCCGATCGCAATCATGGTGGGATTATATTTACGCGATATTCGGCCAGGCCGAGTGGGAGAAGGATCTCTCCTCGGGGTAATCTTACTTTTGTTAGCGGTAGCAGGTGGTGGTTGGGTCGATCGTGTTCCAGAATTGCGTACTTGGTTTGATCATGATGGTTTGCCGCTCGCATGGGGTGTCATCGTGTATGGATTCTTGGCGGCCATTCTGCCCGTTTGGCTCCTCCTCGCCCCCCGTGACTATCTCTCTACGTTTATTAAGCTAGGCACTATTTTGCTATTGGCCGTGGCCATTATCGTCCTACATCCCGAGATTCGAATGCCTGCTTTGACTCGGTTTACGGATGGTACGGGTCCAATCTTTGGCGGTAAGCTCTTCCCTTTTGTCTTTATCACCATTGCTTGCGGTGCCATTTCCGGTTTTCATTCGTTAATCTCTTCCGGAACCACACCGAAGTTGATTACCAATGAAAGAGACATTCGTCCCATTGGGTATGGCGCGATGGCATTAGAATCCTTCGTCGCTCTTATGGCGTTGATTGCCGCAACCTTGTTAGAACCCGGGATTTATTTCGCAATCAATAGCCCTGCCGGAGTCGTCGGGAAAACAGCAGTTGACGCAGTGGGTGTCATTTCTAGTTGGGGATTTCCAGTCACTGTCACACAAATGAGCGACTTGGCACACGAAGTTGGAGAAAGCACTTTGTTTGCCAGAACAGGAGGAGCTCCTTCCCTCGCGGTTGGCATGGCCACCCTCTTTAGCAGTGCCTTTGGGAGTGGTTTACTTGCCTTGTGGTATCACTTTGCCATTATGTTTGAGGCGGTCTTTATTCTCACCACGTTAGATGCAGGCACGCGGGTAGGTCGTTTCATGTTACAGGACTTCTTAGGAAATCTCTGGGAACCCCTCGGTAGAACCTCATGGTACCCCTCTGTAATCCTAACAAGTGGTTTAATCGTCGCAGGTTGGGGATACTTTCTCTATATTGGTGTCATTGATCCCAATGGTGGGGTTAACATTCTTTGGCCTTTGTTTGGCATTTCTAATCAAATGTTGGCTGCTATTGCCTTGTCTGTGGCTACTGGCATCCTAATCAAATCTGGAAAATTAAAACAGGTTTGGGTCACTGCCGTACCCCTAGCATGGCTGGCGATAATTACCACGACTGCCGCTTGGGAAAAGGTAATGAGCGCAGATGTTCGAGTGGGTTTTCTAGCAGCAGCTTCTCGTTTGGCTGAAAAGTTCTCCGCAGGAATGTTGCCTCCAGAACAGGCCGCCGTTGCTGAAAAACTAATTTTTAACCAACGCCTCGATGCAGGCCTAACGATCTTTTTTGTGCTAGTGCTGTGGGTAGTTATTTTAGATATGTTACGCATCAGTGTGCGTCACGTTCTCGGCCTTTCAGTGCCTCCGCTGACCGAAGCTCCACGAGAGATCACTAAATTGACCGAGCAGTGGGCCCGAAATTGATGCGTATTTTTTTGAAGAAAATCTTAAACTGGTGGCAATGTCATGTTTTTGGAAACGGTAACTATATTCGTTACTTAAAACACCATGTTAAAACCCACCCAGGTACACCTCCTCTGGATCGTCGGGAGTTTTATCTGCATGAGCAGGAGAGAAAGTGGAGTGGAGTGCGTCGTTGTTGTTAAGAGAATTAGAGTGTTTTTCGATTAAGTTGAGTGTAGCCTGAGTTAAGCAAATAATGAAAGCACTCAT
>CAUYTX010000356.1:0-1312 GCA_963575665.1 Gammaproteobacteria bacterium
GGTAGTGGTAGTGGTAGTGGTAGTGGTAGTGGTAGTGGTAGTGGTAGTGGTAGTGGTAGTGTATGTTAATGTAAATTACTAGATTATACTTAAACTCTAATAATTTATAACGTTCAGTGGTAATGCAAATTTAAACGCATAATTAAAGTAAAGAATTAATTAATGAGCATAAACGCATACAGTAATTATATAGTGTCGACAGGTGGTATATGAACTTTAACAACTTCTATATCCAAATTTCTATAATTATTAAGAGTAAGAATTAGTTCATTATTAAAAAAGAAATCATAGTTATCAGTCCAACACAAGAAGTACGAGTTAATATAATTTCTAACTGGTAAACCATTAGTATTATCTTGGATATGGAATCTATTAGGGATAGAAATTTCGTCTTTATTGTCATTTATAAAAAATATTCTAGAGATAGATGATGATAATCTATATAATACTAAATGTACATCTTGTTCAATACATACTATATGTGAATTTTTATTTTCATTCATAAATGTTCCATTCCACTGCATATTGTTACTTTCGTTACTTGCGATACTCGCGTTGTAAGCGTTGTTGGTGTATGTTACTTGCTTTATATATTTATTATGCAAAATATAACGAAAGTACTACGCAAGTAACGAAAGTACTACGAAAGTAACGAAAGTACTACGAAAGTAACGAAAGTACTACGAAAGTAACGGAAGTATTATTTAAAGTATAGTTAGTAGTGGTAAGTATACTAGTTTAGATGAACCATTATACACAAGACGTACAAGAATCGCCAGCGTTAGCAGGTTCAGAAGGAACACCAAGTAATTACTGTTACACCTATACAATAGATGTTGAAATAATAGGTGAATTTATTAATTTTAGTGCTAACGCAGGTGCTGGCGTTGATGCTAATGCTAACGTGGTTTTTCATATACCAAAAACTCTGAATATATCAGACAGTAATTACATAAGTGTTGATATTAAACAGAACGATTTTACTTTGATAAAGATATTTAAGTTATTAGAGGAAGGGGCTTATAATGATATAATTTTTAATGTTAGAAACAAATTGATTGAATTTTGTTAACGGTTTGGTTCTGTTAAGGTGGGTCGCGTGAATTAGACAAAAATTTTTTTCTAAATAGGTATTATAACAATAATAATAATAATAATAAAATGGCAAATGGACTTATGCAATTAGTTGCTTACGGAGCACAAGATATCTATCTTACAGGTAACCCACAAATTACATTCTTCAAGACTGTATACAGAAGACACACTAACTTCGCTATTGAAAGTATTGAACAAACCTTCTCTGGATCTATCG
>CAUYTX010000357.1:0-1310 GCA_963575665.1 Gammaproteobacteria bacterium
GTTCTTCTTCTGAGGTAGGTTCTTCAACAGGTTCTTCTTCTGAGGTAGGTTCTTCTAATATAGATTCTTTATAGATGGGTTCGCAATCACGATAATCCATTCTTTCCTGATCTATTACACGTAAAGGTTTCTGGAATATAGCGTCCCTGAAGAACCAAGAACATCCCTTTCTAGCATTACGTAGTTCAACACATGTATGATAATATATATTTTCGTTGTTTCGGAATAATGTTTGTATGTCGTCTGTATAATATATTCTATTGTATGTATAATCTCCATTGAAATTCACACGCGAATAAGCAGCCCCTTTATTTCCTTCTTTGCCCCAATAGTAAATAAAACCAATACGGCCATCAATATGTGGAAATTCTACAATCTTAAACATCTCTGGTAAAAGATCACAATTTATTACATTTCTAATTCTATTCAACAAATTCCAGCTTATCCAACCAAACATATATATTGGGTAAGCAGTGTCTCCAGAAAATCTAAATTTAGAGTAGTCATTTCGTCTATATCTCCAATCTTCTAGCTTAGAAGAATACTCCTCATATGTATTAAAGTACTTATGCACCTTTAAATATTCAATACTCTTACCCATATTACGTGTATCTATAGATAAAAATGAATAAATTTGAACTCATACGTAAGTAATATTACTTACGTATGAGTTCAAATTTATTCATTTTTATCTATAGATACACGTAATATGGGTAAGAGTATTGAATATTTAAAGGTGCATAAGTACTTTAATACATATGAGGAGTATTCTTCTAAGCTAGAAGATTGGAGATATAGACGAAATGACTACTCTAAATTTAGATTTTCTGGAGACACTGCTTACCCAATATATATGTTTGGTTGGATAAGCTGGAATTTGTTGAATAGAATTAGAAATGTAATAAATTGTGATCTTTTACCAGAGATGTTTAAGATTGTAGAATTTCCACATATTGATGGCCGTATTGGTTTTATTTACTATTGGGGCAAAGAAGGAAATAAAGGGGCTGCTTATTCGCGTGTGAATTTCAATGGAGATTATACATACAATAGAATATATTATACAGACGACATACAAACATTATTCCGAAACAACGAAAATATATATTATCATACATGTGTTGAACTACGTAATGCTAGAAAGGGATGTTCTTGGTTCTTCAGGGACGCTATATTCCAGAAACCTTTACGTGTAATAGATCAGGAAAGAATGGATTATCGTGATTGCGAACCCATCTATAAAGAATCTATATTAGAAGAACCTACCTCAGAAGAAGAACCTGTTGAAGAACCTACCTCAGAAGAAGAAC
>CAUYTX010000358.1:0-1310 GCA_963575665.1 Gammaproteobacteria bacterium
TAGTAAGCTCAAATTATACTAAAAGCATTTTTGAATTGAACGGTTTATCAAATGTAACTTATGTCCCTCTCGGTTTTGATACAGATTTTCATTTAACCAACAGATCTTATTTGCCAGAAAAAATTCATTTTGGACTTATGGGCAAGTTTGAGAACAGAAAAAACAGCTCTCGCATAATCAAAACTTGGCTTAAGCTTTTTGGTAATAAATCTGAATACCAATTAACATGCGCCGTTACAAACCAGTTTCTAGAAAAGAGCAGATTTCAAAATGATTTATTAAAAATCATGGACGGAAAACATTATAACAATGTGAATTTCCTTCCTTATATGCAGATGAACAGTGAAGTTAACGATTACTTAAACAGTATCGATATCGATCTTGGAGGATTGAGTGGAGCGGAAGGATGGAATCTACCATCATTCAACGCAACCGCGCTTGGCAAATGGAGTGTCGTTATAAACGCAACAGCACACAAAGACTGGGCAACGAAGGATAACAGCGTCTTAATAGAGCCTTCTTCTTTAAAAGATTGTTATGATGATATCTTCTTTAAGAAAGGGCAAGCTTTTAATCAAGGTCAATTTTTTGACATATCTGATGAAGAAATGGAAAACGCTATTCTAAAGTCTGCTTCTTACGCTAAGAAGCCAAATCCAGAAGGGCTAAAACTTCAAAAACAATTTACTTACGAAAAAACAGTTGAGACAATACTGTGTGCCATAAGTAGCCAGATGTGACGCTTTATGCGTCATAAACGCTCTAAAGCGTCTTTAAAGGCGCTTTAAATGGCGTAAAAAGTTGGCACGATTCTTGCTACAGTATAAATAACTATGTACAATAAATTAACATATAAATATCAAGTAAATGAAGACGGTCTAACATTCAACGTTGAACTCGCTGGAAAATCCAAAGAAGACGTAAAAATCTTTAAAGAGGATTATTCTATAGCGATTAATGTTAATGATAATAAATACAGAATTAGCTACGAAGATTATCTTCTAAAATCAAAATATGATTTTGATAATGTAAAAGCTAAGATGAAAAACGGCCTGTTAACCATCACTGTTCCACAAATTAAAAAAGTAGAAAAACAAATAGAAATAGAATAATAAACAAAGCGCGATGAAAGTCGCGCTTTAATTTTTTCTACATATCATATAATAGATATGGTTTATCAATTTAAGAATAAAAAGACCGGCAAAATCGTAGATATAGTTATGTCTATGAAAGATTATAAGCCATATTGTGGCGAAAGCGGAGAATGCGTTAATTTATATTCTGCTGTTAAACAATTGCAATACGATTTA
>CAUYTX010000359.1:0-1305 GCA_963575665.1 Gammaproteobacteria bacterium
GGAAATAATAGCCTATTCTGAATTTGATTGGATTAAATCAATTGACACTTCTAACCCAATTATAGTAGGATATAAAGGTGAGAGATATGGAGATAATGGAATTAATTTTAAACCAAAAGAAAAGATCGAAGATTTATTTGGAATAAATTTGGAAGATAAAATGGAAGATATTATATTTAATGTAAATAAATTTAAGAGTTATGCAAACTAATAAAATATCATTATATGATTATTTAGGAAAATCAGCAGGTAGAGATCTTGGTAAACAAGTAGCAGAATATGCTAAAATAAAAAATTCAAAATGCGAAACACGTCATATTTCTAACGTTAAATACACAGGACATATAATGTTGTATGATAAAGAATTTCTTGATGAATTTTTTAAAATAAGAGAAATAATGATACCACCAACCACTATAGATTACACAGAAATTAATACTCAATTGGTGGAAGATAGTTTTAAAGAGTCAGAAAAAATATTTTAACATGAAGCAAGCAGTTTTATCATTATCAGGTGGAATGGATAGTAGTACATTATTATTGCATTTATTATTCTCTATACCTTTTTACGCTTCATATATAGCTGTATTTTTAGCGTGCTCCATAAATTCAACTCGTTTTACTTTTACTCTACCCTTATGATCCCAAACATAAAAAAGGAAATGTGGTATTGGCAGAAGAATTTATTAAATTTAAGTCATGAAATTAGAAAAATTAGAAGAACAAGTTAAAGAAATCCAATTAATGGATTTAAAAAACTTACCTCCTGAAAAATTACAAGAAGTAATAGATCAGTTATTAAGTATAGCTGAAGAAGGAGAAAATTTATTAAACGAAGAAATTAAATATCAACTCGATGGAACCGAAAGAACCGAAACAGACAATTCATAACATTTTACTTATTATAGGCCTATTAATATTGGCTTGTATACTATTTGGAGGACCATTAATGGTACTATGGAACTGGTTAATGCCAACAATGTTTGGTCTGCCAGAAATAACATTCTGGCAAGCATGTGGTTTGCAACTACTAGCAACACTATTATTTAAACCAATAACAATTAATAAATAATAAATTATGTTTCAATCAACAAAGCTATTCGACGGCTTCAGTTGTGTGTTTCGCCAATGGAAAGCAGAAGGTACACACTGTCGCTTCTTACACGGTTATGGAGTATCATTTAGAGTATGGTTCGAAGGCGAACTAGACGAACGTAATTGGGTATGGGATTTTGGGCATGCTAAGCGATCACAATATAAAATAGATAGTTTAAGTCCTAAAGAATGGATGGATTATACCCAATT
>CAUYTX010000360.1:0-1300 GCA_963575665.1 Gammaproteobacteria bacterium
TATACCACTGGCTGTGGAACCACGTCTGCGGTCCCCGGCTGCCCACCTTCTGATCGCTGATCACGTACGGCGCATACACCACGTCCGTCCCGATTACACCCACGCTCGTGATCCCCGCCCCGCGTACCTCCGTCGTAATGCTCCTTCCCAGTGTCCCCGTCCTGCGGTACGTGCTCGTCGCCCTCGCCTCCGGGTAGGGTGGCACCTGGCTGTGCACATACAGCACCGCCCTGCGCGTCGCCTGCTCCATCCCCGGCCCCACCCTGTCCGCCACCTGCTCCAACCTCCGCCTCAACGCATCCATCCCCACCACCGTAATCTTCATGTTAATCCTCTCCCACTACCGGCTGCAGCCAGCACCTGCAGTTCACATGCGCCGGTGGCGCCGTCAGTCCTTCCCCGCCTTCCTCCGTCGTAAACCCGTTCTCATCCAGTCCCACCTCCATCCCCGCCAGCGGGCCGCAGATTGGGCACACCAGCTCGTCCTCCGCTGTGTACCAGCGCTTCCCCTTCACCACCCCGCTCACCCTCCACGTCGCCAGGTTCCCCTCCGCAAAGGCTCTCGTCACCTCCGTCGCCGCTATCATCTCCGCTCGTACCTTCCCAAACATCGGCTTCAGCGTCTCAATCAAAGCCTCCAATGGATCTCCGCTCTCCACCCATGCCGGGATTTCCCCCTGCAGGAACTTACGCGTCGTACCGTTGATCTGTCGCACCAGGTCGTATGTGTACCCTCGCGCCCACGCCGCCACCGCCTGATTCACCAGCCCCCAATCTACCCCCACCCCCATTGCATCCAAACCTTCGAGCGCCCCGCCTGCCCCCGCCACCGCCGCATTCCGCACCAGCGGGAAAAGCACCCGGTACAGCTCGTCGTCTTCCTCGTTCCAGTCCAGGTCTTGGATCATATCGTAATCCTCTGGTACTTCGCCCCCTCCACGATAGCGATCACATCTGGATCCAGCCGCTGCACATACTTAAGCTGCCCCAGCGCCTCGATCGCCCCCGTATCCGCAAACGCCTGCTGCCCCCGCTTGAACCATCGCGCCGCCTGGATGATCGTCGCCTCCTTGATATCCGCCGGGATCGCCGTGCTGAACCCGAACTTCCCCACGATCTTCACCGCCTTCGGAAACCCATACCAGTGCGTCTTCGTCCCGCTCAGCACGTCCACATCCAGCCGCATGTACGGCATCCCAAAGTCCAGCGCATTGTACGGCCACAGCAGGTAATCCGTGCTCGACCACGCCGTATAGCTCGTGATAATCCCCGCCTCCGCCACACTCACGGTGGTCGGCGC
>CAUYTX010000361.1:0-1296 GCA_963575665.1 Gammaproteobacteria bacterium
CTCGAAGGCGGCGGAGGAGGCCTCATGCGCGGCGGCGCGGGCGCCGTTGTTGAGCCACGTGTTCACGGCCGCGAGGCAAGCAGCCCCCAGCCTCAGCGCGGTGGCCGCAATTTTGTAATCGGTCAGGCTCTCGTTGATCGCCGCGGCGACGAGCGGTAGTAGCATGCCAGGCAGGCCGAGCCCGTTATAGAGCCTGCGAGCCTGCGCTGCGGCCAAGCTATGGCGTACGGCCAGCTCTCGCGCCTGAGAGGCCAGGCCTGTGAGATATTCCTCTTCTCGCGCCTCCCAGTGGAGCTCGATGCGTTCCATGTCGATGCTTGCGATGCTTGCGATGCTTGCGATGCTTGCGTTGCTTGCGTTGCTTGCAGTGCTTGAAGCGCTGCTGGGGGTCTGCGTCCCCGTGGTCGCCATCCGATCGTCGTCCATTTCGAAGCAATGAAGCTCGCGTATAGCTGCCGCGCAAAAAAGGTGGGGCGGCTGCTCGACCTAGGCGTCGATAGCGATTTAAGCGTCGATGGCGACAACCTGGGTGACCTGGCCGTTTTGGACGGTCAACTGGCGCTTGGCCCGATAGCGGGCGATCAAGAACACCTTCGAGTCGGTGGCGAAGGCTCCGAGGGGTCCAGCGCCGTATGTCAGCTGAACTGAGACCTCGGTTGAGCGATCCCGGGCATCCTTGTTGAACTTGAAGGCGAAGAGGGGGCCGCGTTGCATCCATGAGTCGAGGTCTTCCTCGCCACCGGGGTTGGTTGAACTGCCGAGCTCGAGGAGGGACTGGTAGTAGAGGCCGGTCAGGTAGGCCTTGGATCGGCCAGCTGGGTCCTCGTTGGCATAGCCAGAGGATGTTCTGGTAGGGGGCTTGGTGAGGCCGGCGTAACTGACCTGGATCCCGATGATGTTGAGATCGGAGTTGTTGGCGCCGACGAATCGAGCAGGGGACCAGACAGGGTTGCTTCCAGCGGAAGGGTGTTGCAGGCCGACGTAGAGCTCTTCGGTGGACGCGGGCACGGTGAAATTGAAAGAGGCTGAGGAGGCGTTCATTGTGCGAGAGAAGCTTTGATACTCCATGAGATGGAGATGGGGCTGCACGCCGTCCATAATCTGCTTCTGGGCACTGGCCACGTACATGCGGACGTCGAGGAAGTTGATGGTATAGGGGCACGTTGCGCCTGTAGAGGGCAAGGTCACGGCAGTCTCGTTAAGAGTCTCGACGCAAGCGAAACGGTAGTTGGGATTGGGGCCGAGTGAGAGGCGATACTGCCCTGGGGGGAGGTAGGTGTCGGTGTTATAAACACC
>CAUYTX010000362.1:0-1291 GCA_963575665.1 Gammaproteobacteria bacterium
TTCGCTAGGAACGAATCGCACTCCTAGATCCGATTCCTCTGTGACCGATAATGCTAGTCATCCGCTCCACCATGGCTTAAATTCGGCGGAGTCACTCGACCCCCCTGCCGGGGTCCATAGTATTGAGAAAGCATTGAAGGAAGTCAATAGCACCTAGGGGAGCCGCTCGGTTGAGTTCACAAAATCTTGCTCTATTTTAGAAATCCCATGATAAGGGTAAAATAAAGGTGACAAAAAGGTAACCCTCCCAAAAGAGTTAGTCTTGACTTCTTCCATTTTAAACATCTACCAGGTCGCATCCTCTTTTCTGGAGCGAGGCGGAGACTCTTCTCAGGTCACTGCATTGCTCTCCCGTCTAAACGACCAGTGTACTCGACGACTTGTGGAGTCCGAGTATGCTCGCCTAAAAGCAGATTTTTGTTGGATAGTGCTCGGATCCGAAGGCCGTAGCGAACGAACCTTCTTAACAGATCAAGATAATGCACTAATTTTTTCAGATGATTCCACTGCTTCTCAATTTCTTTCGATTGCCCAACGGATCAATGAAAAATTAGACCAACTTGGGTTTCCACTTTGTAAAGGTGGAGTCATGGCAGGCAATCCAACATGGTGCCTTTCTCTTTCAGACTGGAAAGAAACTTGTGCGGAATGGGTACACCGTGGAGATGCAGAAGTCTTATTACAAGCAACTATTTTTTTTGATTTTCGTGGTTTGTACGGAGACTTTGCCTTGGTTGCGGATTTGCGAGCTTGGCTTCGTACCTATCTCAAACAAAATTGGCTCTTCCTTCGTGAGTTGACATACAATGCGCTGGAAAATCGCCCACCGGTCGGTGGTTTCTTACATGATTTCGTACTAGACGGCACTGGAGAACAGGCACACACCTTAGATCTCAAGGTGCGCGGTGTGGCGTTGTTTGTGGATGCTGCACGTGTCTTCGCACTGGCTGCTGGCATTTCAGAAACCAACACAGTGCGCCGGTTGCGAACCGTTGCAGCGCTCTGGCGTCAAGACGAGGCGGCAACTGAACGTTGGGTTCGAGCCTTTGATCGTCTTCAGGGTTTTCGTCTTTGGAATCAAAAACGTCACCTTTCAAAAGGTTTTGGGTCTAAAATTGATCCAAACCGTATTCGCCCTACAGATTTGAGCGAATTTGATAGAAAAATACTTAGAGAATGTTTCAAACAAGCCAAACGCTTGCAAGAAACCATGGAAAGAAATTTCCAGTTCTAAAGATTAGGAGTTACGCAGTTGAAAATATAAGTCTTTGATTTTTATAAAAAATTTTGT
>CAUYTX010000363.1:0-1286 GCA_963575665.1 Gammaproteobacteria bacterium
GTCGGAAGAGCAAACGCCTACCTCTTTCTTCAATAGGAAAAGACTAGCCAAGTGAGAGTTCGCGAATTCGACTGCACAAACCCCCATTCTTGACCACAAAAAGTTGGCAGGCCAGGAGGGACTTGAACCCACAACCTGCGGTTTTGGAGACCGCTGCTCTGCCAGTTGAGCTACTGACCTGAAATTACCTAACCTTGGCCGACCGAAGCCGGCCAAAAAACACTAATCAATGATCTTGGCAACGACGCCAGCACCGACGGTGCGACCACCTTCACGGATAGCAAAACGTAATCCCTCTTCCATGGCAATTGGAGAAATCAAAGAAACGGTCATTTGTACACTATCTCCAGGCATGACCATTTCTACGCCTTCGGGAAGATCTACAGCACCGGTCACGTCCGTAGTCCGGAAATAGAACTGCGGGCGGTAACCCTTTAGGAAAGAAGTATGACGACCACCTTCTTCCTTGGAAAGAACATAGACTTCCGCCAAAAAGCGGGTATGAGGGGTAATAGCACCCGGCTTCGCTAGCACTTGACCACGCTCGACATCGTCACGCTTTGTTCCACGCAACAACACACCAATGTTATCTCCGGCCTCCCCTTGATCCAAGAGCTTGCGGAACATCTCCACACCGGTGCAAATGGTCTTTACAGTAGGTCGAATGCCAACGATCTCGACTTCTTCCCCTACCTTGACTATGCCACGCTCGACACGACCCGTGACCACGGTACCACGACCAGAAATCGTGAAAACATCTTCAATGGGCATCAAATAAGGCTTATCGATAGCCCGAACCGGCTGCGGGAAGTAAGCATCCATGGCTTCGACCAGTTTGATGATCGAGCCTATACCCATTTCGGAGGTATCCCCCTCAAGAGCTTTCAGCGCAGAACCCACCACAATCGGAGTCTTATCACCTGGAAACTGATACTTATCCAGCAATTCGCGAACTTCCATTTCGACGAGCTCGAGTAATTCAGCATCGTCAACCATGTCCGCCTTGTTCATGTACACCACAATGTAAGGTACGCCCACCTGACGAGCCAACAAAATATGCTCTCGGGTTTGCGGCATAGGCCCATCGGCTGCGGACACTACCAAGACAGCACCGTCCATTTGGGCGGCACCGGTAATCATGTTTTTGACGTAGTCAGCGTGACCCGGGCAGTCTACGTGGGCATAATGACGCTTTGCAGATTGATACTCGACATGTGCAGTGGCAATCGTGATAACACGTGCTCGCTCTTCTGGAGCAGCGTCGAATTTGTCATAGGCCATGTAAT
>CAUYTX010000364.1:0-1279 GCA_963575665.1 Gammaproteobacteria bacterium
CTAATTCAGTATTTATACCAAAATAATTTTCAATAATTTCTTTCTCCCTTTCGTCTAATATATTTAAGGTGTTTTGAAGTTCATATTTAACTTTAGTATCAACATCCATTTTATTTTCCTCTTCTTCACTATTTGGAATTAATTCAATTAATTCATCACCATCTTCATTTATCGTTTCATTTAAAGATAAACACTTTGGATAATAAATCAAATCCATAACTTCTTTATCTTTATCAAAAATTTCACCGTAAACTGGTTCTCTTTCATTGATAAATTCAAATTTAGAAATTTGTTTGTTTAAATATGTTATTTTGTTAATTATGTTAGCAGGTAATCTTACCATTCTAGCATTATCGTTTAAACTTTGTAATATTGATTGTCTAATCCACCAAACAGCATAGGAAATAAATCTAAACCCTTTTTCATGGTCAAATCTCTTTGCTGCTTTAACAAGACCATAATTACCTTCACTAATTAAATCTGATAAAGGTAAGCCTTGATTTTGATATTCTTTTGCTATTGATATTACGAATTTAAGATTTGCGTTTACTAATAGCTCAACAGCTTTTTCATCACCTTCTTTTATTCTTTCTGCTAATCTTATTTCCTCACTAGGAGTTAATATTATTGATTTTCTTACATCTTTGAAATATTTTCCGATGTTATCCTCAACATCAAAATTTACATATTTACGACTCATTTATTTCTTCATATTTATTTTTTTTTCGTTATTTTATTCTGTTAAATATACGACAAAAACCACTAAAAGTCAAGTGTTTTAGCCAATTATTTTGCTAAAAATGACATAATTATTTTATCATTTTCGGTAAAATTTTTAGCCCCTTTATCAAGGATTTTATCAAACATTTCTTTTTTCTCACTCAATGTTAATTTCATAACATCTTCTATTGTTAATTCTTTAGCTTGATGCTTTTTCATTTTACTGATTGTTTTAGCATCTTCTATCGTATGTAACAAATCTCTAGCTTTTTCTTCTAAATTAATTTCATCTAAAAATGAAAATAACCCGTCATGAACATCAGTTTTTGTTACATTAAAACCAGAATTTTCAGTGCTCAAATCAAATACTAGAAAACTTCTATTATTGTCTTTAAACCAATCAGTTAATTCACATGGTTCAAAATTAGACGAAAAGGTAGCTATTAAGATACCCGTTGCGTCTAAAAGATTTACTTTAGATTCACTTATTTTTTCAATTTCAGGTAACGCATTTTTAGTATTACCCATAATAACTACACAATAGTTTCTAAACTTCATA
>CAUYTX010000365.1:0-1277 GCA_963575665.1 Gammaproteobacteria bacterium
GGGTATCAGGACAATGGAAAGGCAGTAGCTGCCGATACCTTGGTATCGGGACGTATAGTAAGCGTTGCAATCGCGGGTTCAGGGTTAGCCCTAGATGTTGAGGGGATTGGTGTAACCACCCTAGACCAAGTATTCCGTATCATGTAAACAAATTTTTTAGGAGAAACTGCCATGCCTTTGTCATTTAGCACAGCGTTGAGTGGGCTGAGTGCCTCCTCTACAGACCTCGCGGTCATTGGGAACAATATTGCCAATGCCAATACCACGGGATTTAAGTTTTCGCGCGCAGAATTTGCAGAAATCTATGGTTCCGCACTGCGTACTACCATTGGAGGGCGCGTAGGAAGTGGTGTTCGAGTAGCTGCCATCGCACAACAATATAACCAAGGTAGCCTAAACAACACTAACAATAGTTTGGATCTTGCGATCTCCGGAGATGGTTTCTTTCGGATGACCGATGTTAACGGAGGAAATATAGTTTATACCCGGAACGGTGCTTTCCACATCGACAAAGACAACTACATCGTCAACGCGCAAGACCAAAGACTAAGCGCGTACCAGGCCGATCCAACGACAAACCGAATTAACCTTGGCAGAATTGGCAGTCTCTATGTAGACCAAAGCGACATCGCGCCAAAAGCGACGAGTGAGGTCAATCCTGTACTCAACATTAGTTCCGTTTCTCCTATTATCGACACTACCAGTACCAACTGGGATTTACAAACAGTTCCGCCTACTCCAGCAACTACTACGGCAGTCTCTAGTGCCTTGCGTTTGAATTCCACTGCTGGCGTTAGTACTTGGGTCGCGCCCGCAGCTGGTTCTGCACCTGCCACCACTAGTTATAACTACTCCACCGAAACCACCGTGTACGACGACACTGTCCCACCTGTCGCACATACTGCTACGATGTATTTCGTCAAAACCGGCGTAAGTACTTGGGATACTCACACCTTTCTCGACGGAACAGAAGTAACCCCAACCAACACGGCTGGTGCCACGGCGTCACTCACTTTTGATAACACTGGGAGTCTATCCCCAACTTCTGCACAATCTGGACAATTTACCTATGCTTTAGGCACTAGCAGTGTCACCCTAGACGTGAGTAGGGTTACGCAAACTAGCACTCCACTTGCCGTGGATGCCACTCGTTTCAGTTACACCACTTCTACCACGGTCTATGATTCGCAGGGTTCTTCGCATATTGCTTCCCTTTATTTCGTCAAGGTAGCTGCCAACACTTGGGATGTTCATACTTTCATGGACGGTTGGGAAGT
>CAUYTX010000366.1:0-16908 GCA_963575665.1 Gammaproteobacteria bacterium
TGTAATTCAAGAAAAACCTATTGTATGTAAAGATGGTTTAATATATAGTTTGGAATTAAAGAAATGTGTTAATCCAATAGATGAAACTAAAAGACAACCTACCACAAAGCCTGAAGGAACATGCCCTGAAGGATTTTATTTTAATATAGACCAACAAAAGTGTGTATCAAAATGTCCTGAAGGAATGACTTATGATGTTGTAAATAAAATTTGTGTTTCAGGTAAAAAAGAAGGAGAAATTTATTGCGGTAAAAATTTAATTTGGGACCCAAAATCAGAAAAGTGTGTATTCTCAGGAACTGTAACACCTGATAAAACAACTTCACAAACTACAACGACAACTACAAAAGCTCCTGTAAAAGATACTTTAGGTATTCTTCCTGTTGGAGATGGTTCTACAAGTGGCGGTGGAGGTGGTGGAGGTAGTGAAGAAGAACTTGCTGCTGCTGCAGCCAAAAAGAACTATTTTTGGTGGTATGTAGGTGGTGCCGTATTAACATACTATTTATATAAAAAATATTACAAGAAAAAATAATTAAATAATGGAAGCAAATGTAACTCCCCAAGCAGCTCCTGCACCAATGGTGCCGCCTCCTGCCGCAGCTCCAATGGCAGCTCCGATGGCTGCTCCACCGATGGCTCCTCCTCCTTTTGAAGATGGTGGTGCTATTGTTAAAAAAGGTGGCGGAATAAAAGAATGGTTCAGCGATATTAACATTGTTGATGTTGCTGTAAGTGCTGTTATAGTTGGTGCTGTGTTATATACAGTTCATTATTATAAATTTATGATGATGTTAGAAAAATCAGGTTATTCTGATTTGAACACCAAAGTATCTAAATTACAAAGTGCCGTTGATGCCCAAAAAGCTGAAATGAACGCTGCAGGTAATGGTAAGTTAGATAGACAACGCAGAAGACCTGTGATGAGATTAGCATAAAAGTTAAAAAAAACCATAAAATATGTTAGATTCAATATCTTGGGGAAATCCTCTCCAAAAGCACTTACCGTACATAGAAAAAAACAACTTGACCTTTCTTGAGAAGTTTTATCCTCAATTAATCAAGTATAGTTTTCCCAAAAACACTTCAAAAGCTACGAGAGAAGAATTAAATCAGCTTGTAGATAACATTGAAACCGCTAAATCAAACCCTGAGCACCTTAAAAGGTATAAAGCTTATGACCAATCCTTAGTTAAAACCTTTGGAGATGTTATTATTGAAAATAATTTAGGGGAAAAAGGAGCTGATTTAGTGGATAAGATATTTGATGACACAGTTCCTTTAATACTGAAGCTTAAATTCTTTTTTCAAAGGCCTAGGCCCTATCAATTGGCTTACGCTTATAAATTGAAACTTTTCCCATTTTCATCTCCATCTGCAGACTCCCCATCTTACCCTGCAGGACATACTTTGCAGTCAGCTTTGATTTGCTATGTTTTGGGTAACCATTTCCCTGAAAAATTTGATTATTTCCAAAATCTAGCTAAAGATATAGAGTACAGTAGATTGTTTTTAGGTTTACATTACCAATCAGACAATGACTTTGCTCTTTATATGTTCGACTTGATTATTAGAGATAAGGAATTTAAGGAGAAATATGCTTTATAATGGAATTATCAGCTTCATCTGCTTCAGTTCAACGACAGACATATAAAGGTTGGGTAACCATATCTGACAAGAGATACTATTTAAAAAGTAAATGGGAATATAGATACGCTATGTATTTAGATTTAATGAAAAGAAATAATCATATTTTAGATTGGGAATATGAACCTAGAACTTTTTATTTTGAAGGTATTAAAAGAGGAACTACAAATTATAAACCAGATTTTAAAGTTATTTTTCCATCACACAACGAAGAATGGTATGAGGTTAAAGGTTTCATGGATTCTAAATCTGCTACTAAAATAAAAAGAATGGCAAAATATTTTCCTGAAATAAAACTTAATGTAATAGATAAAATATGGTTTGGGGTAAATTCAAAAATTTTAAAAAAGATTATTAAAAATTGGTAATTTTAAATATATTTACTATGTTTAACATTCAATAATGAGACAAAACGAAAATATTAATTTACTTCAAAAAGTTTTAGAAAGTGTTTCTAGAAGAGGATATAAAAAAACTTTAGATTTATTATCATTTAAAGTAGAAGATAATGTAGTATTAAGAAAAACTAAAGATAAATTAATAATTGCAGAAGTAATAAAAGCTTTTAATATTAGTAAAGATGATTTATTTTTAAGCAGATATGAAAGAGGTGAATTAAAATATGCTATTGGATTTTGTGTACATTATTTATATAAATATAAAACTTTAGGTGAAATATACAAAACTATATTTAAAAATAAAAACAAAGCTCAATTATCAAAATATAGGCAATTAATTGTAGAACTTAATCCAAAAATAGAACAAGATAAAAAATACATTACATTATTAGAAACTTTAAATACAATAATAGAAAAATAAAAATAAACTAAATGAGTACAGAGCAAAACATAACCAACACAGAGGTAAAACCTACTCCAAGTCCTGCTAATTATAATCCTTTTATGCAACAGGTTAGCGAGAAGCCATATTCAAATATGAATGTTGGAGTAACTCAAGACCAATTAAAAGGAGCAATTCCAGAACCAGTATTTACTCCATTTACAATTGATTCTAATGAGAATCCATATAATATGTTAGGTGGAGATGGCCAACCAAGTAGTAATTCAGGTCCAAAAAATAATTCAGCGCCTTTTAATCCTATGATGAATGATGTTTCTGATGGTGATAAGAAGATGGGTGCACAGCACATGGCTAAATTGTTAGTAGAGGGATATGAGCAATTACATGTGTTTGGTAATAAAGCTTTACAAGTACCTGAGAAAAAGATAAGGAAATTAGAAAAGGAAGGACTTATTGATTTGTCTATTCCTATTCCCTATGAATATGGAAAGACCATTACTGCAGGAGAATTTTTACAAGATTATAACGAGCAAAACAAAGATGCTTTAACAGTATCAAAAGAATTTAAGAAAGAAGTAACTCCTGTATTAACTAGAGTTTTAGAAAAAAGAGGTGCAGGTTTAACAGATGAGCAATATTTGGGCTTTTTAGTTGGTAAAGATTTAGTTGTAAAATTAGTGATTGTAGCACAATTGCGTTCTACTATGAATGACATGATTAATGTAATTAAAGATTATACAGAAGCTACTAGAGCAGGTAATGGTGTACCACCACAGCCTCAAGCTCCTACTCCTCAACCAACAGCTCCTCAACCAACAGCTCCGCAGCCACAATATCAAGAACCTTCTCATTCAGCTCCTGATTTTAATTTTCAAGACAATGAAGTGGTAATGAATAGTACTGTTCAACAAATGAAAGTACCTAATACAGGGAAAGCAAGAGTAATTGCACAAATAGAGAAAGAGAAAAAATGGCAAAAAGATTCTGCTTCCGCAAGCGAAGGTTCTTCTTATGAACAAGCAATGATGCAAAGAAAGAATAGTGGTAAAAGAGGAAGAAAACCAAAAGACTATATTAATAATGTTAAAATAGATGAAGATGAAATAGCTG
The DNA here is from genome assembly GCA_963575665.1 of Gammaproteobacteria bacterium. Classification (GTDB taxonomy): domain Bacteria; phylum Pseudomonadota; class Gammaproteobacteria; order CAIRSR01; family CAIRSR01; genus CAUYTX01. The sequence continues at coordinate 3,559 of CAUYTX010000366.1, forward strand.
AATCTATTATATTAAATGAGTCAGTTAATCAACCTAAAAAGCAAAAAGACCCCTATTTAGATTTAGATTAATATGAAAATTAAAAACCCTCAATGGATTGAATTTAAAAAAACAATCATATCTTGTATAAAAGCTTTTGAAAGAGAATCTACTAAATTTGAATTTCCAATTTACGATGAAGAAGATTTTACTATGCTTGTAGAAGATTGCGAGGTTTTTCCTGTATTTACAAAAAAAGATGATTATTTAAAAGTAGAATATGATTTTACATTTTGTGAAACTTTAATTAGAACATTAAGCTTTTCAAAATATAAAGATGCATCAAGAATAGAAGTAACTTTAAAAGATAAAAGTATTTAGTATGTCAAGAGAACCAATGTTAATGGCAGCTTGTGGAAAAAAAGGAGTAGGCAAAAGCTATCAACACATGATTCTCATGAATCAATATGTACAAGGCGATTATTATAATGGAGTTAAAGGTAGAAAGTGTTTAATAATGGATGTTAATGATGAGTATGGAGCTGGAACTTATTATGTACAAGCTTTATCATTAAAAGATGTTCCATTATTTACTGTACATCCACATATAGAAATAAGAAGAATAAGACCTTTTCATCCAAATGGAACAAGAATGACATTAGATGAATGGGCACAAGCTTTATTTTATGTATTAAGTAGATTTAGAAATGGTTTATTGTTAATAGAAGACGTAAATAAATTTATCGGAGACCATTTACCTAATGATTTAGTTGGTTCAATTGCAACCAATAGACATATAGGTTTAGATATTATTTTGTCATATCAATCTTTAGGTAGAATTAATACAAAAATATGGGGTAATTTAAACCAATTAAGGTTTCATAAAAATAATGAAAGTGTTGAAAGGCACGCATTGAAATTTCCAGACAAAGCAGAATTTATGCGTATTTCTGAAATTATGGTTAATAATGAATACGCTAGAGGTAATAGTAGATTTTTTTTATATGTAGATATGGACGAATCTAAAATTAGAGGTAATATAAGTGATGAATTAAGAGATGAAGCTTTTAATCAATATATTAATGAGAACTATAACTCTATATTAAAACCTTATTTAGTTCAAAGAGATGGAAGTAAAAAGAAACATACTCAAGAAACTGCAATAAGAGAAGTAAAAGCTAAACTTACTTCTGCTTACTTTTAGTTTGATTTTTATATCACAAATTGTTGACTTACAATAATTTACATTTGCCAAGTTAAATCTTTTAAACAATTTTAAACATACTTTTGTTGTTTAACTAAAAATAGTAATATATTTTAATTAATAAACTATGATTAGTTAATTTTAAACTGTCAATGCTGAATCTGTATTCACAATGGCACTTATTCATAAAACAATTAAATAGTATTAAGATGAATTTCAAAGCAATCGCAGGACAATTACTAATCGTTGCAGGTGGTGTTGCTCTTTACATGTTGGCTGTAAAGCCTATGTTAGACAAAGCTAATGTATCTAAGTAATAAAAGAAGTAAACGAATTGAAAATTAAATTAATTCAAAAATCAAAATTCATTACAAATGAGTAGTATTCAACGCTATTTACAAATGGCAAACCGTCAAGTAAACGAATCGTTTATTGGCGTAGATGGTTTTGTTGACGATGACATGTATTTTGCAGCAGGAGATAATTTCTTCGGTGCAGATGGTACAGAAGCAGCTCCTGTAGCAGCTCCTGCAGTTATGCGTTCTCAACCTTACATCTTAACAGTATCTAACGCTTCTAACGCAGCAGTAACTGTAGATGTTTTCGGAGCTTATATCTATTTGAACAACGCAGGTTTTTCAGGTGGTAGCTTAACAGTAAGCAACGTAACAATCACTTCTGGATTGTCTAACGTAACTTATTACAACTTATTGAACCAATCATCTGTATCTCCTTTCACAATTGGAAGTACTTTGATTTCTTCAGTAAATGGTACAACTAGCCAAGTGTTAGCACCTTTAACACTTAGCACTTTAGATGCAAACGGTAACCAAGCAACTAAAATCTTAACTCCTGTTATTGACCCGTATCAACAACAAAGTGGTGTTATTGAATTGAAGCAACCATTCAGAATTGATGGTTTCACTAAGTTGACATTCAGCATTTTTGCGTCAACTTCTATTCAATTCCAATTCTACCCTTCTGATACAATCAACATCGCAAGAGGTTTAGGTGGTAATGCCGTATCTAAACAATATGGTAGTCCAAAGATTATCAGACCTGCTTCTCGTTAATCCGAGTAGATTAGGAAAAATATAAAAAGAGGGTGTGAGTTTGATTTATCTTACTCCGCCCTTTTTTTCATTAAAACTTAGAAATTATGTCATTACCTAAAGTAAATATATTTAACTACACTGCTGCAGCAAATCCTTATTTTGTTAAGAGTTTAGCTCATAAATATGGTTATGAGTTTGATAAAGACCAAAAATTAGATACTGTATTGCAACAATTAGTAACTTATGAAGGTGAACCTGTGATGATGGAAATAATCGAGAACAGCCCTGATAAAGACTTGTTTATGGATTATTTTGAAAAAAAATATGGAAAAAAAGAAGAAAAAAATAATTATAATGAATTAGGTGGTGCAAGACTATTAGACACTTACATGAATTTCACAGGACAACTACAAGCTGCACAACAAACTGCTGAAAATAAAATGTTGACAAAAGAAACAAGCGTTATGGTTTTACTTGGTGCAGTTCTTATTTCATTCGCAATAATGTTTAAAAATAATAAATAATATGGCACTTTCAGCAATAGAAACTGTAAAAGAATTAATTTCATACGCAGTCGTAACAGACAAAAATGGTTTAGTTAAGTTATTACAAAGAAATGGTATTGAGTTACCAAATAATCCTTCTGACAACGAAGTAACTGTTGCTGTCTTGATGGCAAATAATAAAAGTGGTGTTTTCAGAAATGAATTAAAAAAATATTTAGGTGGGTTGGTTCCCGAAGTAGCTAATTATGTAACAGAATTAGGTGGTGGAATGAACTTTACAGGAACAGATGATTTCTCTTTTACTGCAGGAGATGATAGTTTTTATAATGCAACTGCTGCTGAAAAAAAATCTTTAAGAGTAACAGCTACAAATCCTACAGGTAAAACTAAAGTAGGTACAGCATTGGCTAGTATTGGTAGCTTTTTTAAAGATACTTTACTTACAAAAGAAAACATCAATACAGGAATTAACATTGGGTTAACTAGTTTAGCTAATAAGACTCAATCACAACAAAATGCTGTAACTGCTCAGTCTTTACAATTACAAAATTATCAAGATAGTTTAAGACAACAATTACCTAATGCTGCAAAGAAATCTAACACTATGTTATATGTATGGATTAGTGTAGGTGTATTGGCTGTAGGTGTTTTAGGATTTGTTTTATATAAATCTTACAAAAAGAAATAATGATTAATAATAAAAAAATATTATTAATTGGAGGTGCTTTGGTAATAGCATATATCTTATTAAAAAAGAAAAAAAATACTAAGGTTAGTGTAGATGGAAAAGAAAAGATAGTGGCGTTTGACCCTTTAAATGTTCAACCAATGCCATGGGTAGGTGTTCCAAATTCACTTCCTGAAATAAAGATTAATTAAAATGACTAAAGAGAATAAAGAATTATTGTGGATAGGTGGATTTATATTTGTTTTATATACACTTTATAAGGTGTATGAAAAGAAGTATCAATCAGTTCCTGATTCAAAAGTAATTCCAACAGAGTTCGAAAATTAAATAACAAACAAAAATTACAATTATGTACAAAGGTAAAAATTTATTGATTCTTTTAGGTGTAGGTGCTGTAGCATACTATCTATTTATGATGAAGAAGAAAAAAGATGCTGTTGCTTCTACAACTCCTGCTGTTAAAAACTTTACAGGAGACCAAGGTATTTTAGCAAAACAAAACTTCACAGGAACTATGGGATATTAATTTTAAAATTTAAAAATTACAATTATGTTGAAAGGTAAAAATTTATGGATTGTTGCAGGTGTTGCTGTAGTAGGTTATTATTTATACAAGAAGAATCAAGCTGCTAAAGTAATTGCTTCACCTTCTGCTACAAAGAACTTTACAGGAGACTTAGGTGTTCCTGAATATCAGAATGGCGTTGGTGTTGTACCAAGAGATACTGATGCGGCTGCTGCAAGAGCTTATGCAGAATTAGCAAAAAGAAAGAAAAGATAAGATTAATAATAAATAAAAATTGAAAAAATGAAAATTTGTTACACATCGTTATTAATTGGAACAGCAGTTGGTGCATTAGCTATGCACTTGTATATGTATAAAAAATAAGTTATGATAACTACAAAAAAAGTATTATTATACGCAGGAATTTATTTTGTAGGGTACCAATTATGGAAATACTACAGTAAGCCTAAAAGCGTATTGGTAAAAGGTTCTGATGCTGATACTCCTGAAAAGGTAGAATATAGCACAGGAAAAGAAGGTATGCTAGGTTCTGATGGTTCTTTAGATACTATGATTAATTTAAAGAAGCCTATCTATGTTAGACCTAGAAATTCTATTCCTAGTGTATATGATAGAGGTATTGGAGACTTTATCAATTCCAATAGTGGTTACATGAACGCAACAGGATTTGTTGATAATTTATCTACAGCTTGTAACGCAAGTACAGTAAAAAAGCTAGGTGCTACAAAAATTGATATTCCTGTAATACCACAAAACTAATAAAATGAATAAAACAGTAAAATATGTTTTGATTTATGCTGCAGTATCAGGTGGAGTTTATTTACTTTATAAAAAATATCAAGTAATGCAAAATAAATTAGATGGAGATTCCGCTTTAAAAAAGTGGAACGCACAACACAACTAAAATAAAAACAATGGCAGAAGCAAAAGATATATTAGATAAGGTAAAACAATTAAAATCTAATTCTGATAGCATGGCCTTAAAGAAAATGAAAGGCACAGTTTCAGGAGCTTTGATTGGTATGGGTGGAGGCTTACTAATAGGATTTACAAGAGGCTATAGCTTAGTCTCTTCTGCGTTTGTAGGAGCTTTACTTGGTGGTGTAATTTCTCAAGTTTTATTACCTAAATTGAATGATGATAATGAATAATAAGTATATTAAATTTGCAGCTTTAGGTGCTATAGCAATTGGAGGTTACTTGGTAATTAGAAATTTACTAGGAAAATCATCTAATGTTGCTACTATTAGTACTGAACCTACTTTGCCAACTCAAATAACTTCTCAAGATTTCCCTATTAAAAAAGGAAGTAAAGGAGATAAAGTAAAAGAAATTCAGCAAATTTTAGTAGGTATTGATGCTAATGCACTACCTAAATACGGTGTTGATGGAGATTTTGGAAGTGAAACTGAATCAGCTTTATTTAAGTATTTGAATAAAAAGTCAGTAGATAAGCAAGATGACATTCTTACTTTAAATGGATTAAAAGATGCTGCACAAGGACAAAATTTACAAAATTCTGTAAATTCTACTAGAATTGCCATAGGGAATCAAATTATCCAAGATTGGAAATCTAGTGGTAAAAGCTTATATGCAAAAGACCTTGTAGATGTTATAACAGGAGGTTTGGGTTTTTCAGGACAAGAAACTAACCCAACTAATAAAAAAGTCGTAACTAACGCTTTAATAGTAAATGGGTTTGAAATTAAAAGTATTAGTGTATTGCCTAGTGGCTATTTGAAAATTGTAACAAGTACAGGAGGAATAAATGGTGGATTTATCAAAGTAAGTCCATTTGCTATCGAGGTAAAATAGTATATTTATATAAAAAATAACCATAAAAATGGAAGTAAATTTAGACAAAAAGCTTACTGCTAACCAACTTTTTAAAGAATATAAAGATGAGGGAGGCACATTGAATTTTTCAGATTGGTTGACAAGAGAAAAGACAAAAGGTATTTTCCCTATCAATTCTAGTCTAAATCAAGAAGTAGGTAAAAAATTAACTGATTTAAAAGAAGAAGAAATGAATAAAACAGTTTTAGGTTTCCCTGTAAGCACCTTGCTAATAGCAGGTGGAGTAATCATAGTAGCAATAGTTGCTGTTAATGTATTAAAAAAGAAAGCATAATGAAAAAAGATAATTTTATTTATTGGGTATTAGGAGGTATTGGAGCTGTTGCTCTTTGGTATTATTATAATAATAAAAAGAAAGTAACTACACAAGATTTAGTAGTTGATGTTCTTAAAGAAGAGCAAAATAAGTATAATACTCCTTTTAAAGCCGAGTACAATATTATAATGCCTTCTGATTTAATCTCAAAGAGAGTTAGAGAAAAAGGAGAACAATTAAGAGCAGGAAGATTTGAAATCCAACCTGATAAGGTACAAGCACCTTTATTTATATAAGATGCAGTACAAATTGTGGACAAGATATGAACCTGTAATGGTTAAAGTTGTGGTAAAAACAAATTCACCCCAACTTATTGTGTTAAAAGCATTTGACCCAACACAAGCCAATACAGTTTTTATGGAGAGGGAAAAAACGATTGATGGAGTACAAGATTTGTATGTAAGGATGCCATTATCCCCAAGTTCAACTGCTCTGTCAATTTATAATAAAAAAAATGGCAACTTACCAAAAGGTAAGGATAGTTCTTTCGAAGTCGTGGAAATCAAAAAAGAAGATTTGGACATTACCTTGGCAAAAACCAAAATGGACAATTCTTTAGTTAGGAATTTTGTTGCTTTTGCTCAAAAGTTTGCATTTAACGCAGGTTGGATTCAAGCTCCAAAAGATTATATAAGTACAGTAGGTGCTTTTAAAATTGAGTACTTGCTTTATATAACAAACAACAAAACAAATGCAAAGATGGCTACCCCTGCTCGTATAAGTACCAAGAATGGTCGTATACAAGTATCTCAGGAAGCCTTCTTACCATTTACTATCCCAATGAGAATGGCAATATTATTACATGAGTTTAGCCATTACTACTTGAATAGCGATATTTCTAATGAGACTGAAGCTGATTTAAACGGACTTACAATTTATTTAGGATTGGGCTACCCTATCAAAGAGGCCTATTCTGCTTTCATAGATACCTTTATTGGTTATCCAACGGAGCAAAACAAAAGAAGATATGATATAATCAATAGGTTCATAAAGGACTATATTGAAGAATATAAAATAAAAGATGTCTACGCAGTAGGCGAATAAAATAAAAAAATATGGCACTTGACAATAAAGAAAAAATAGCATTAGGAATTGGAGCAATAGGTGTTGCAATTCAACTTTACAGCCAACATTCAAATACTTTAACTTATGATAAAAAAAGAAAGTATAATGCAATAGGAGGACTTACTATGTATACAGGAATTGGTTTATTTTTTTATTTTGCATTTAAAAAAGCTTAAAAAATTAAAGTTATGGCAGATAAAGGTACTTTACGAGTTTATACAGAATTACCACAATGGGCTAAGGGTGTAGTAGTTGTAGGTGGACTTGTCGTAGGTTACATAGCTGTTACTGCTATTTTAAGAAAGATAAAACAAGCTAAAACTAAAGCAGAATCTTTAACAGAAGTAAATGATGCTTCAAGTGAGCTTCAAACTGAAATTAAAAGCGGTAAGAGACCAACATTACAAAAAACAAATGTTGAAGCAATGGCAAATGCAATTGTATCAGCTTCAAATGATTGTGGAACAGATGAAAAACAGATTTATGCTCAATTTGATAAAGTAACTAATCAAGCAGATATTTTATTATTGGTTCAAGCATTTGGTTTAAGACAAAAGGTAAGATGCCCTTTCTCAGATGACCCTAGAGAGTCTTTCTTCTCAGCAAATACACCTCCAATGTCATTATCAGCTATGTTAAATTCTGAATTAGATACAACACAGATGCAAACTTTGAACAATAAATTAGCAACAAAAGGAATTAAATATAAATTTTAATATATGGGACTTTTTGAATCAGAAAAAACAAGAGTAACAGAGGCAAGTAATAGCTATGCACAGAAATATCCTTTAAGTGATAACATTTCTAATTTACAAGCTAGTGTTAATGCAGCTAATGTAGATTTAGTTGGTTTGAGAAATGACCAACCTGAAACTGCAGGAGGTAAGCGTGTAAGACAAAGAAACATTACTGCTTTATCTAACAGAATTATGCAGCTTCAAAATAAGATTAAAGATTTGCAAAGTGGTGTTAGTGGTGGTGGTATTATTAAAATTGCTTATCCTTCTTATGCTACTCTTCCAACAGTAACTTCTCAAACTATTTTAGGAAGTACACCATATAGCTTTCAGATACCTATGTTAAATATGCCAAATAGTACTAAAACGGTAGCAAAATCAAAACCTGCTTCAAAAACAACTGATGCAACTGATTTAGCTGATAGTATAGCAAATAAAGATGGTGTGCCTGTAGGTGGAGAAGTAAATGGTGCTCAAGGTGATTATCCTCCTCCCTATGGAGTTCAAAGCTCAAAAAATAAATCAATATTATTATATGGTGGTTTAGCGGCAGTAGTGGGAATTACAGCTTATTTTATGTTTATAAAGAAAAAATAATTATATGGCAATATTAGGACCAACAGGTAAAAAAATAGCAATAGGAGCAGCAGTAGCAGGTGGTTTAACCCTTGCAGGTATAGGAATTGCAAAAAATGCAGAGAAAAAAAGAGTTTTGTCTACTGAAGATGATATGCAGAAAAAATACCCATTTTCTGAAAATTGTCTTGAAATGAAAAAAATTAATAATTCTGCAAAACTTTCTTTAGCTCAATTGGAGGCTGAATCAGGTGGAAATGCAGGTGCTAAAAGAGTAAGAGCAAGACAAATTGCTGCTTTGAAAGGAAGGATTATAGAAATTGAGAAGTATTTACCAAATTTAGATTGCTCAAAGGCAGTTTTAGCTCCTGATGGTTTACCACAAGGTGCTGTAGCTCCTGCATCTAATCTTACTAAATATTTGTTATATGGAGTTGCAGGTGTGATATTATTGGTGGTATTTTCTAACTTAATGAAGAAAAAAGACTAGTTATGGCAATAGACATGATTGAAAATAATGAGCTTGGTGCCCTTGCGAAAAGCAGATTAGGAGACACTAAGCAGTTTACTGATGAAAACCAAAAGTTTAAAAACTTCTCAGGTAATGAGGAGGTTTTTCAAAGAGTAGACATAAACGAAGAGTTTGAAAACCTTTTTGGAAGTAAAACATTCAAAGACAATAAAGCAAAGGCTACTAAAGATGCTGAAGATTTTGTTGCAGCGTTGCCAAAAGGTAACTGTGATGATATTGAGAAAAGCTTAGAAAGACTTGCTTTATACATTGAAGCTCAAACTAAAGAATTAGGATTGGCTAAAGGGCATGTTACTGAATATCCTAAAATTAGGTTAAATGTAGCTAGAAAAACAGAAGCTAGTTTAAAAATGGCACAATCTAATGCTGATTGTCTAAATATACAGGCCAAAGCTCAATCAGAGGCTAAAAAAGCTGATTTGATAAAAACTTTAACTAATGTCTCAGAAGCTAGTGTTCAACAAGCTAAAACAGACCTTTTTGGTACTCCTATAGGCCAACCTCTATACGCACCTGCTACAAGTGGTCAGGGAGCATTAAGTTCTGTTCAAAATGCACTTGGTGGGTCTAACAAAAATTTATTAATTTATGGTGGAATTGGAGTAATTGTATTAATTTTATTATTAAGAAGAGACTAAGAATGAAATATTTAAAACCTGCATTGATAGTTAGTGGATTAGGCGTAATTGGTTACGCCATTTTCCGTTATTATAAGAAGCAAATAGACTTTGTTAAGGATATTCAATACACCATTTCAGGGTTAAAAATTGTTAATATTGCTAAAGAAGATGTTACACTTGAAATATTCTTAAAAGTCTATAACGCATCTAATGTGGAAGCTAAGGTTACTGAAATTTTCCTTGATGTAATCATGAATGGTACTAAGGTAGGTTCAATAAATGAATCAACTGAGTTTACTATAATGCCAACAAAAACTACTGAGGTAAGCTATAAATTTAGCTTTAACCCTAGTTTAGTAATAAAGAATATTGTTAATATTTTAACTTTGACTGTAGCATTGAAAGATGTTGTAATAGTAGCAGATGGTTATATGAAAGTAAAGAGTGGGTTCTTATCTACAACAGTTCCATTCACATATCAAAACACATTAAAAAATCTTTTAAAAAAATAAGAAATGGGAGCAACTAATTCATTTACATATAGTTTAACTAACGGTTCACTAACAATAAGTTCAAGTGATAATGTGTTGAGATTCAGCGTAATGTGTAAACAAGGTACTATATCTTTATTAGGTACTACTCCTTTTAAAGGATTAACACCTAGTGCAATTACATTTTCAGTAGGTCAAGGTGCCACAGAAACTGCAGCTAGTCCTTCTCAACCATTAGATGGAATAACGATAACAGCAGGAACATCAGGAGACATTGCAACAATATTACTTTCTACTACATAAAAAAATTAAATAAAAAAAAATCATAAAAATGGAAGAATTTATCCTATCAGAAACAAGAACAATTTTTAACAAAGCCATAAAAAGATTCGCAAAAGATAATAAGAAAGACCAATTAGATGTGTCTTTTCTTTTGAATTTGACCGCTGAAAGAGAAGTTGGTTATATGTATTGTCAAGACCATTCTCCATTCAGAGAAAGTAGTATTAAAGAGATATTAAATGTTAGGTCTTTTGATATGAAGGGATATACTGTTTTAGTACCCCCTCAAATCAAGAAAATAATAGAGAATTTAGAGGCTCGAATGAGCTCAAATAATATAGAAGTATGTGTTTACCTAGATAGAGAAGACGAAGATGAAGTTCGTTATTTTGTATATCAAGATGGTAAATATGTAAAAGAAATTAGTTTACTTGAATTGATTAAATAATTTGCAATGAGTAGTACATTTTTAGGAGGAGATAGTTTTAGCTTGTTTAGTGGTGGCTCAGGAGGAGGCACTAGCGGAGTTGTTGGTTCAAGTGGAACTAGTGGTCAAACTTATGGAACTAGTGGTACTAGTGGTATGGGAACTAGTGGAACTAGTGGCTCATCAGGCTCAGCAGGTACAAGCGGTGGAACAGGAACTTCAGGCTTAACAGGAACTTCAGGCACAAGTGGTGGAACAGGAACTAGCGGAACAGCAGGTACTAGTGGTTCAGCAGGTACAAGCGGTATGGGAACAAGCGGAACAAGTGGTTCTTCAGGTTCTAGTGGAAATGGTACTGCAGGAACAAGCGGTGGAACAGGTACTGCAGGAACAAGTGGAGTAAGTGCTGCAGGAACAATAAAAAATTATCAAGTAGTAATAGCAACATCTAATGGTTCTTTAGACACAGTAACAAGTGCTACAGACCCTGTTGGAGCAAATCTTATAGGTGCTGCAGGTTGGACATTCACCATAGATAGTAGTACTCAATTTACTATAACACATCCTTTAGGGAATGTTTTTATTAGTGCTTTTACTAATGGTTTAAATGGTTCTAATGTTCTTACAAGAACTTTTGCAGGAAATACAACAGGAAACTATAGTATGTTTCAGAATAGTGCATTTACATCTATTACTTTTTATAGTTTATCAGGTACATTAGCAGGATATGCAACAGTTGGTTTAGGTACTTTAACAATTAATTTTCAAGCAAAAGTTTAAATAATGTATGGCTCAATTGATAACTCCTCCTATTTGTATACCTGCGAGTATAAACTTTGGGTCTACAACAGTTGCTTCAACTTATTCTAATGCTATTTCACCTTGGAATGGTTCATCATTTACATTTAATTGTACATTTACTGTTTTAATTCAAGAAACAAGTTCTTACGACACAAACCCAATATTACAATATAATGCCAACAATCTAACTGCTGACATGTGGTTTGGGCTTCCTAATGGGAATTGCTATAAGATACAATCAATAACATCGGTAAATACTCAAGGTACATCTTGCGTATTAGTATTAAAAGATGTTGATTTATATAATTTAGTAGTAGATAATACAGGAAATGGAAATAACTTTCCTCCTGAAGGCTTTATTGGTTTATTTTTTACTATAGGCTCAGATGGTCTTCCTGTAATTACACCCACAGAACAAATAAGAAGTCAAATTGGAGATATTACTAATTGGCTTAATGATTTACACGATAGATTTAGACTAAGAAATTACATAACTGATTATTTTACAATAAATATAAATGATACTAGTTATACAGGTATTGTAGAAGGAAACTTTGTAAAAATTAACTCAAGCGGTAGCTTTGTTAAAGTTACAGGAACTACAGAAAATGATTTATTAAGCATAGCAGGTATAGTATCTTCTGCAGATACACCTGAACAAGGTAATTTAAGAATTAGACCATTAGGAAGAGTGGTTACTAACTTAACTATAACAGTTGGTAGTATTGGTGATGTATTATATTTTGACCCAAATCAAGTTGGTAGTCTTACTGCAACAAAACCTGCAACAGGCGTTTTTCCTGTTTACATAAAATTAAGTTCTACAAGTGCTATATTAAAGAGTGGAGGTGGTGGTGCAAGTGGTACAGCAGGTACAGCAGGTAGTTCAGGTTCTAGCGGAACAGCAGGTACGAGTGGAGCTACAGGAACTTCAGGTTCTAGCGGTACTAGTGGTGGAAGTGGAACTTCAGGAAGTAGCGGTACCACAGGCACTTCAGGCACTAACGGAAGCTCAGGGACAAATGGCTCATCAGGAACTTCAGGCACTAATGGCTCAAGTGGAACTTCAGGAACAAGTGCGACTTCAGGAAGCTCAGGAAGTTCAGGTACTAATGGAACTTCAGCAACAAGCGGAACTAATGGTACAAGTGCTTCAAGCGGCTCAAGTGGAACTTCAGGAACTAATGGAACTAATGGTAGTTCAGGAACTTCAGCGACAAGCGGAAGCTCAGGTTCATCAGGAACTAGTGCAACATCAGGGACTTCAGGAAGTTCAGGAACAAATGGAACTTCAGGTACTTCAGCAAGTAGTGGTACAGCAGGAACAAGCGGAGCAACAGGAACAGCAGGTACTTCAGGTATTAATGGTGTATCAGGTGGTTTAGTTTATTGGATGAATCAGTCTATTAATTCAAGTTCAAGTGTAACAATAGGAGGAGTTGCATTAAAACAATGGAGTAGTACTGCAACTGTTACAACACAACAAACAGCATCAGTTACAATTAATCCTAATATACCAACAGTTATTACTGGGTTTATTACTGATAGTGGGTATCCAAATGAAACCACATTACAGGCAGGAAATTGGGCTTTTACAGTGCATTTAGACTTAAATGTAGCAGGTGGTGCAGATTTATTTTTTTACGCAGAAGTTTATAAATATACAACAGGTGGGACTTCTACTTTAA
>CAUYTX010000367.1:0-1265 GCA_963575665.1 Gammaproteobacteria bacterium
AACTAGGAAAAGCTGTTCCAATGAAAGGTGATGTAGTTGTGTATTGGTTTGCTTCAAAAGGTAGACTTGCTCATGCTGGTATTGTTGTAGATGGTGGTAAAACATTCTATACAGTGGAAGGCAATACATCAAGCGGAATTGAAACTAGTGTTGATAGAGATGGTCAAGGAACATACAAGAAACTACGCAAATATTCTCATTTAGGAATCTTTGGTGGAATTATTAGACTACCATATTAATAATCAAAAATTCTTCTTTAAACAATGATTTAGATTCTGCAAACACAAGTCCATTCTCATCTACTATTTGAGATTTGCCTTGAAAAAATAAGCCAGGAATAATAAATCCACAACAGTAAGGCCGTATTATTGCAATGTTGTTATCTTTAGCTCTTTGCAATTGCGGTCTTTCTGTTTTTTCATCAAAGGGATAATGTGGCCAAGGTCTCCATCCACTAGAAGGAGCCACTATATAATCAGCCCCTTTTTCTTTCATTTCTTTAATAATATAATCGTGGTTGAGATCATAACAAATTACAGCACCAATATTACCCTTAGATGTTTTGATTGGCTCTGATTCTGTATTTGATTTTACACCCCAAGATATTTCTAAAGGCACTAATTCTTGCTTTAAATATTCTCCAACAAATTTGCCATTGTCAAAAACTAAAGAAGAATTGTAAATATCCCCATCTCTTTCAACATATATAGAACCAGCTACAACTACGACATTATATTTTTTAGATAATTCAGAAAATGTTCTTCTTATCACTCTTTCTATTTTGTTTTGAGAGAGCCATTTACCCATCTTATCTAATTTGATTTTAGATAGAAAGATGTCAGATAATTTTTCAAGGAGCGATTTAAATGAAGATTGTTTTACAGGAGCAGTTTCTTTTACCCAAGCAAGACAAAAGCTGATATCCTCTGGAAACACGAGGACATCAGCTTTATATTTAAAAGAGTTGATTCTGAATATTCTTTCTATAAAATTAAAGAAAGATTTTTCAGAAAAGCATTGAGCCATATTTAATTGTATGGCTGCAATTCTTACTAGTTGTTTCTGATCCAATCTGCAAGATCCGCTGCGACAGCTTCAGCATTAACTTTTGCTTCTGCATTTGCTTCTCTTGCAGCTTTATCAATAAGATATGTTTTAGTAACATCTAAGATGAAATATGCAATACAATCTTCAACATAATTAGCTTTAGTAATAGGATTGTCAATTTCATTACCTGCATTGTCAGAAACTTTGTCTGCAGGAAC
>CAUYTX010000368.1:0-1263 GCA_963575665.1 Gammaproteobacteria bacterium
GATATTTATTCCTAACTCTTGTGTTGTGTTGAAATAATTTGTCATATTATTGCCAATTGTTATAATATCAGAACTGCTATTAAAGACATTATTCCAAATTCTATTATTTCTATTATTTGTCACGCTTAACATTATTATTGATGAAGAAGACATATTTTCTATCCTACATCCTGTTATATTATTGTAAGAAGAAGAGATAATAGAAACTCCTGAAAAGCCATTTATAATAGTGCAATTTATAATTTGGGTATTGTTTACACTATTTATATATAATCCTTCACCACCATTTTGTATAGTAATATTTTTTAATATATTTTCTGAACCTTGCAAAAGAATTCCTATTGCTGATATATAATCTTTATCAATAATAATATTGCTAAAATTTTCATATTGTCCGTTTTCATAGATAGTATATGCCCCTCTGTTAAAAATATTTATGTAATTATAAGTATTATAACTTGAATTTCCTGCTATTTCTAAAGCCCCAAAAAACGCCCTATTTCCTGTTAATTCTATATCTGTAAGGTTATTCAAAGAACTCCCAAGTAAATAAATTTCTGAATAATAACTATCTGCCGAATAAATATTACGAATAATATTATAATTTGAATTATCAAGAAATAATCCCTTATAACTACTATTTTTTAATGTTAAAAATGAAAGATTATTATAATGAGAAGAACTTAATCTAATTCCCCCGCTAACAATAACCTTTGAATTATTTTCTGCTGTTATTCCGTGTAAGTTGCAATATGAACTATCCTCTAATCTTATTCCCTCGCCTGTATTATTGGTAATTGCAAGAAAAGAAAGATTAGTATAGTCGGAATTAACTCTTGCATAAACTCCTTCTTTAAAATTTAATGATGCCTCTGAATTGGAAAATTCGTTGCCCGTTCCTGTTGTTATATAAAGCCCGTATTCTGAATTTTGTGAGGAGTTTATATAAGTTACTTTGTTATTGCTTGAATTTTCTAAAACTACTCCATCATAGGCATTATTGGTGGACACTAACTGTGTAATAACATTATTTAAGCAGTTTGAAAGATAAACCCCCCATCCCGCATTACTTAATGCTGTAATATTCTGCATAAAAGAATAATCTGTCTTGTAAAGGAATGATGTATAGCCCCAATCTGTAAATCTGCAATTTTTAATTGTTATATTTGATAATCTCCCAAGAACTGTATTCCCATCAGTATAAATTCCATAAGTTGTAAGCCCATCAACTCCGTCTATAAGATGTCCCCTGCAATCAAGCAC
>CAUYTX010000369.1:0-1259 GCA_963575665.1 Gammaproteobacteria bacterium
ATATGTTGACGATTCCCATACAAATCACTGACTATTTTACTCTAAAGATTCCGCACATGAGCTACTACTCTTTTTCCCCTGCATCTATGGGTGAAATCGTCTCAGCTTCACCGTCACGCCGACGCCTTCGGCCACCACGTCTCCCACGCCTGATCATTTTACGGTCAACCACAGACGGTGAAGGTCCTGCTTCGGGTACATCTTGTGCCATAGAATCTTGGGTTTCCTCTTCCATTAGGAGAACTTCAGATTTTGTCTGGTCAACTTCTTCCCTAAGCAAGGTAAACGATTCTTCTGGCGCAGAAACCTTCTGGGGTGGAAGTACCCCTTCTACGTGCATGGTAACCGCTACCGGCACATCTGTTTCAGGTTCTACTCGAGCCGATTCCCCTCGAAGCAATCGCCCTTCTGGCCGATCTACTCGCGTGGCTTCTGGTTCAACTGGTCGGGCCTCTGGTTTTTCAAAACGATTTGGGCGCGGAGGGCGTACTTCCCGAGGAGGGCGTCGGTCTCCGTTTCGATTCGAAGATCCGAAACGCCGAGGGTCTCTTGGTGGAGTAGGACGAATTTCTCTGGGAGGAGAACCTGCTGGCATTGAGATCGTAAAAACAGGAGGTACTGCTGTTGGAACTTCTGCAAGAATGGGCTGCGCAGGAGGCCAAAACATCGACCACACTTTTTGAATCCAACTCACCCGAGGAACCAAAGAAGTACTAGGAACGCTGCCTTCTTGAACAGACTCTTCTGGGGGAGTCGGAGGAGGCCCCAGTCGTACCGCTGGCTCTTCTCCTGCAGGCCGATTAGAAGAAGTGACAAGTTGTGGTTCAACAGGTTTTTCGACCGCTATTGTCATTTGATAACTAGGCCCTACTTCCTCAGAAATTTCTTCCGCACGTAACCGCTCAATTAAATACTGAGGAGTCTCCAATTCTGGATTAGGCATCACCACCACTTGGACACCACTTCTCAATTCAATGGCAGACAAGACTTGTCTTTTTTCATTCAAGAGAAAAGTAGCCACACTCAAGGGGGCTTGGATCAGCACTCGGCTTATCTTTTCTTTAAGCGCGTCTTCTTCTAAAACTCGCAAAATCGATAACGCTAAGGATTCCACTCCTCGAATGACCCCTTGACCATTGCAGCGTGGGCACACCACTTGGCTAGATTCGCCCAACGAAGGTCTAAGGCGCTGGCGGGACATTTCTAGTAGCCCGAAACGAGAAATCCTCCCTACTTGGACTCGGGCACGGTCTAGTTTG
>CAUYTX010000370.1:0-1250 GCA_963575665.1 Gammaproteobacteria bacterium
CCACCATGGCTTAAATCGGCGGGGTCACTCGACATCCCTGTCTCGCTCCATCGTTGGTCGGACGTGCCGTCAGGTAGCTGATTACCGATGTCTCGACGTAAACCCTTGCTTTCAAGATGTCTCCTCTAACGCTAACTCCTCCCTTCTCTCTTCAGGGAAGGAAACCAAGGAAGCTATGTCAAACCCACAAACTTTTCATCCCAACCTCTACTGCGGTAGCCATTTTGTCGGAAAACGCTCTAAAAAAATTTTTTTCGGCCTCCCCTATCAATTTCCACGCATCAAGGGTTAAAGTGAAAAGAAACGTCACTGGCTCGAAGAAACGACTCGGACCGCGAGGTGCTTGTTCTTAACGCTGCCGTCGACGTACCCATCGCCGAAATCGACGACCAAAGCGAACCCGGCATCGTGCGCATATTCAGAAGAAGTCCATATCCACAATGGGGTATTGACAAACACTTTTTTATCTATAGCAGAATTATCACTGGCACTATGGATATCTTTCCCACATACACGCTTCTCTGAATCACTTGATTCATTCCAATAAGAATTTCTATTAACCGTTAAAGATTCTCCCCACCTCCCAGTACTTCTGCAATACAAAAGCGTTTTCGCTTCTTCGATGGTAGGCACTCGCCAACCACCAGAGAATGTTGGGAGTTCATTCCAAGTGTATGTCGTAGCTTCCCCAGCACAAGTGCCCCCCGTCCAGGTTTGGCCTTCTGCACAACGCTTCCAACGCAAGTGATTGACGACGTCGGTGACAGTACCATCACCATGGTCTTGGTAGCGACCATGGATTAGAGCTGACGTGCTTGCCACTTGGGTTCTTGCTTGAGCTCTGGCAACTCGATTTGCCTCTTCCTGTTGCCTTTTAATCTCGGCAATACGTTCCCTTTCTGCTTCTAGTCTTGCCTGCTCTGCTTGGGTTTCTGCTTGGACTTTGGCAAGCCGAGCTGTTTCTTCTTGTTGCCTTCTAATCGAAGCAAGTCGTTCCTTCTCTGCCTCCAGTTTTGCTTGCTCGGCTTCGGTCTCTGCTTGAACTCTGGTGCGCTCTAACTCTTCTCGCTGCCTTTTTATCTCTGCGAGTCGTGCTTCCTCGTCTTTTAATTGCGTACTTTGGGGAGAAGAAGTGGGAGGTGGGCAATCTGGAGGCAAACGACCTCCAGGCATTCTCGAAGCGTTGCAATCAGTGCGGGATCGCTCTGGCGCGGGTGGAGAGAGCACTACCCTTGGTGAAGAACTTGGTT
>CAUYTX010000371.1:0-1247 GCA_963575665.1 Gammaproteobacteria bacterium
TCAGAAGAGTTTTTCATAATTTACTTTTAATTCCTATACTCATTTAACAATACCTTTTATGATAGAATAATATAAGGAGAGGAATCAAATGTGAGGGCTCAGATATGCGTTTTATTTTTCTGTTTTTAGTGGGGATAACAACGGTCTCCGCGGCAGAATTTCACAAATGGGTAGACAAAGATGGTGTAACCCACTTTACTCGGGATCTGCCACCCCCAAACGATTCCGAGGTTATCCGCCCTCGAGTTGGAGAAGCGTTTGATCCAGATGTTGTCCAGAAACAGATAAATGAAGCAAAAAGAAACGCTGAAAAGATCACACGAGAAGGACCACCTAAACAAAGCTTCCGGAGAGAGGCAACTGCTAAATCTCAACGTTGTGAGAAAGCCCGCGCTCGAGTAGAAAGACTCCGATCCGAAGACATCATGGTTAAAAATGCAGAAGGAGAACAACGTCTTATGAGTTCAGAAGAACGCGATCGCCTAGTGCAGCAGGGTGAAGCCGAGGTAGGAAAGGAGTGCAAGTAGTTCGGGAAATCATGCTCGCCCTTTGAGGGAAAAGATTTGACCTCACTTCCTAGAGTGTTTTTCGATTAAGTTGAGTGTAGCCTGAGTTAAGAAACCTGAGTTCGACGTAAGAAAAAAGGGATTGCTAGACGATTATAGTTATGAAATAATAAGCCATGAAACCTTTCTAATAAATAAAAGGTGTGCGATTCGTTCCTAGCGAAATTGGCCGACTAAAAGCCATATAACCTAGGGAGGAGGAGAAAGTGACCTCCTTAACTGTTCAAAAGTAGCAGGTGCAAACCCTGCTCTATTAGGAGTGATAGAAACCCGACCTGGCCACAGAAACGAAGCGGGCATCAACGCAGAAACTGAAGCTGGCAACAGGACGCAATCAGAGCCGAGACAAGTAGGCGCACTGGCGTTAGGGGAGTCGACATGAGAAAACCGTAAAAAGCACCTTAATTTACAGCGGCAACTTGGTAATAATGCCGACTGCGCTTTCGAAACTCTCGTGGCATCTACCTTGAATAGCCACAACTCCGAGATGAAGGCAGGTGAATTGGTGGACTCTAAATCGACAAGAATCTTTTGAACGGAACGAATAAAAACTTACCCATGGTCTTGGGATGGGATTGCTAAACAAGCATAGGTAACAAAATATCTTTCTGAAATAGTAGGAGGGCACTGTGTTTAATCATATCAATAGCTTTAGAATATCGTTTAGTTTTACGATGAAAC
>CAUYTX010000372.1:0-1241 GCA_963575665.1 Gammaproteobacteria bacterium
ACTCTTACCCTACTATACTATATTATCATCATCAACTTAATTGAAAAACGCTCTAATTCTTGAAAGGGGTGGGACAAGTGTGCATATAAATTTGGCATAACTTCTATCATAAAAACTCCTCTTAACTATTAAGGAGGCGTACAAAAATACAACGGCAATCCAACTCCGATTTGATTGACACGTTCACACTTGTAGCCATATCCTTCTAAATCTTTAGTAAATTTTTCTGCTGATTCCTGACCTCCAACCATGTGAGATTCAACGACCACCTTAGGCTTGAATTTCTCAAAAAAATGAGCGTCTTCAAATATGACCGATTCTGCTCCTTCAATATCGCACTTTAGGAAATCAACCGATTTCAAGCCTGATACCTCAACAATTTTGCTCAAGGTAAACGACTTTACAGAGATTACGTCTCCTCTGTTGGGTCCTACAATGGCTGTGGCTGACGATCCCATATTCCCCTCAGAAGAGAAAGTCAAACCATCGCTGTGGTTCCATGCAGCACCATAGATCAGATCAATGTCTTTTCCAGTGAGCTTACGATAGAGGTCAAAGTTTTTTTGAATCGCCACTATGTTTTTCTCGTCTGCATCCACGGCAATAACCGTTCCGAGTTCTCCAACGGATTCTTTGAAGAGGATAGAGGTTACACCGGCGTAGGCACCTAAATCTAACACATTGCCACCAGGTTTTAGACCTGCAAAATCTAAGTATTGATGTGTTGTAACCATGGGCTCCGAAAGTGAAGGAAAAAACACAGGCATTAGATCAAAACCAATGACTTCGTGATATTTTGGCAAAGAATAGTCTACTAGTGCAAATTCTCCAAATTTTATAGGTTTTACTGCACTGAAGTAATAATCATACGAATCTATGATGTCAACACTATAGACAAAATGACGCATTGAAATGCGCACTATCCTTTTTCCAGAAATAAAATCAAGATAATGCGCAGTAATCCTGATTTCTATATTTTTCTGAAGTGCTAATTTAGACGCTTTATAGTATGATAATTTCGGGTATAATAACATTTCTATCGCGCGAAAAGCGAACTTTCCAAGATGGTAAGACAATTTTGGATGCAGTTTCATAAAGACCTCTTTTAGCTATTAGGAGTTACGCAGTTGAACTCACAAATGATTGATTTTATTAAGTTTTGATAGAAAAATAGGATTTTACAAAACTAGGAGTTACGCAGTTGGTCAAAATTTGTTAGGATAATAGGATGAACAAAGCAA
>CAUYTX010000373.1:0-1233 GCA_963575665.1 Gammaproteobacteria bacterium
GAATATTAAATATCTCTTGCTCTGCTGTTGATTGTGTGTAAGGACTCTCTTGGTAGATTGCAGCAAGTTGTGAACCACGCTGTAACCCTGCACCAATAGTTGAGTAGCCTGAAGTAGCTGCAGCCTTATCAACACCGTATTTACCGAGTTCTTCAGCACGGGCAAGATTTGCTGATAATCCAGATTGAAGCGCAGCTCCACCAATTTCAGCAGCAGTAACCTTGCGCTTGATACCTTCAAGTCCTTGTGCTGGATCAAGTGTATAAGCCAAGATATCGCCATTAGTAATATCAGGATAGAACTGCTTAAGAGCTGTAGTTACTTCTGGGTTAGCGTTAATTACACGCTTCTGTGCTGTACCAATTCTGTCTTCTAGCTCTACTGCAGATACATCTCCAGCAATAAACTTCTCAAAGCCTACCTGCTTGCCTGTTCCATCTTTAGTGTAATAAGATGCTGGCAGTCCATAGTTACGCATAATCTCTTGGTACTGGTCTTCAAGACCAATATACTCTGCTGGACTTAATGCTCGCAGACCAGCTTTAATTCTGTTTTCGTTTGCTGCAAAGCGATCTTTATATGATTTAGTATTTTTTAATTCAAGAGCAAATTGTGATGGAGATACATCAGATTGAAGGAGATACTTAACATCCTCTACCAAGCCACCTAGCCCATAGTTATTAAACTCACTATAAAGAATGTCGTAAGCAGACTGACGATCACGAAGATCTGCTGCAGCTTGTGCATTTGCTTGCTGTTGTAGAAGAAGTTCCCGTGTTAATTCTTCAGTAGTTTTTTTATCTTCTGGAACCTTTTCTACAAACTCACCAGTTTCAGTTAAAACACTTGGAGTGTATTCAGGTGCAACGATTGGCCCAGTCTCATTAGAAATATCTTCTGCAGCACGGAAAGAACCAGGGGTTGAACGGGCAGGTGGTGGCGGTGGAGTTATACCAAGTTCACTTATTCTTTGACCATAAGCGGTATCTTCTAATCTAGCCATCATTTACCCCATAAATCCAAAGTCGCGTAGCACGGTTGTAGCAACATTAGATGCTTCAGCTCGTGCATTATTAGTATATTGCCAACGATTGTCTTTTCTGATTTGACGTTGGAAGTCATAGATAGGCATTTCTTTATCACCTTGAATTGCAAGTCTTAAAAAAGCACAATCAGAATCAATTACCACTACCAGATATACAATGGTTAATGGTGTAAAGGTTGCAAATGTAA
>CAUYTX010000374.1:0-1228 GCA_963575665.1 Gammaproteobacteria bacterium
TCTTTCGAGAAAGGGTATTTCGTCCCCAACCTAATAAACGCGCAGACTCCTGACGGTGTCCCCCGGATTGAGACATGGCCGCTTCAATCATAATTCGTTCAAATCTTGGGAGTGCTTCTTCTAAAAGATTTTCGCTGCCTTCTCGGAGGCGTTGTTCTGCCCAGTGTCGTAAAATGACTTCCCAAGTTTCTATTAATGGAGGTACAACAGGTTTTGTGCGTAGTTCTTGAGGTAAATCTTCTGGAAAAATCTCCTGACCAGAGGCCATGACCGTCAACCAACGGCAAGTATTTTCTAACTGGCGAACATTGCCTGGCCAATCCAATTTTCGTAGTAGTAAGTCTGTCTCTGGAGTCGTGGTTTTCACTGCCACTTTTAGCTCGCGGGCTGTGGTAGCCAAAAAATGACGAGTTAGCTCTGGAATATCTTCTGGTCGAGACCTAAGAGGTGGGATGTGGATACGGATCACGTTCAACCGATGGAACAAGTCTTCTCGAAAAACACCTGTTGACACCCGTTTTTCTAAATCTTGGTGCGTAGCGGCAATGATTCGGACATCGACTTTCACTGGAGTCTGCCCCCCTACTCGATAAAATTCACCTTCTGCTAACACCCGAAGTAGACGAGTTTGCAAGTCTGCAGACATGTCTCCGATCTCGTCTAAAAATAGGACTCCACCATCTGCCTGTTCAAAACGACCACGGCGTAAGGTTTGCGCGCCAGTGAACGCTCCTCGTTCATGGCCAAACAATTCTGATTCTAAGAGCTCCCTTGGGATAGCGGCCGTATTGAGTGCAATAAAAGGCCCCGTTGATCGCGGACTATGACGATGCAGGGCACGTGCTACTAACTCTTTGCCAGTACCTGATTCTCCATTGATTAACACAGTCACACTAGAACGAGATAAACGCCCAATGGCACGAAACACCTCTTGCATGGCAGGTGCTGCCCCAATGATCTCTGGGGAATGTGCCAAACGAGAAAGATTTTCCCGTGGCAACTGACGTTGGTTGGCTGCCCGTCTCACCTGTGCCACCGCTTCATCTACATCAAAAGGTTTTGGCAAATATTCAAAAGCTCCTCCTTGATAAGCTGCGACCGCACTTTCCAAGTCAGAATGAGCCGTCATGATGATGACTGGTAAATGAGGATACTGCTCTTTCAAGGTACGTAAAAGGGTAAGACCATCCATGCCCGGCATTCGGATGTCGGTCAACAGAACGTCAGG
>CAUYTX010000375.1:0-1215 GCA_963575665.1 Gammaproteobacteria bacterium
TTGAGAAGTTTCGCCCTGCAAGTTTTCTCTGCTCCCAAGAGGTGCGCTACTCAGGATCAAAAACTTCTCCGCTTTGTATTGGGAAGATCGAGGTTGTCTGCGTAGACGCGGTTACTTTCCGCCCTAAGCGACCACCTGCTAACCTTGTTTCGGCGGTGCGACGTGTCCAATGAGTTATCAGTGGTGAGCCTAGTGTTGAATGCTAGTCTCGTGGTGCAAATCGTCATGGGATTGTTGGCAGCCATTTCGGTGGTTTCTTGGACTCGGATTTTTGGCAAAAGTTTCATGCTGAGACGCGCGCGCCGGGCGGCAGACCAGTTTGAACAACGTTTTTGGTCTGGAACCGAACTAACTGCGTTGTATAACCAGATTACCTCGCGTAAGTACCAGGTGAGTGGCATGGAAAACTTGTTTGAGGCTGGTTTTCGGGAGTTCGCACGTTTACGAAAACAACCCACGATCCAACCCATGGCTATTTTAGAAGGTGCACAGCGTGCCATGCGCGTTGCCCTTTCTAGGGAGATCGAAGAACTAGAGTTATACCTTTCCTTTCTTGCTAGTGTCGGTTCTACTAGTCCTTATATTGGCCTTTTTGGTACCGTTTGGGGGATCATGAATTCTTTTCGAGCGTTGGGGAATGTGCATCAAGCCACCATTTCATTAGTCGCCCCGGGCATCGCTGAAGCATTGGTTGCTACTGCCATGGGATTATTTGCTGCTATTCCAGCAGTATTGGCCTACAACCGCTATTCTGACGTTGCAGAACGGCTCATTAACCGTTACGACACCTTTTTGGAAGAGTTCTCTACGATCCTTCAACGCCAAGTACATCTCTAGTCTTAGGAAGGAGGTCATTGGCATGTCCCGCCCGCGTACCAGAAAACGTCCCATTTCACAAATCAACGTAGTTCCCTACATTGATGTAACCTTGGTGATGTTAGTAGTTTTTATGATGACGGCTCCCCTTTTGACCGAAGGGGTCAAGGTGGATTTGCCCACGGCAGCAAAGTCAGACCCCGTGCAGACGAAACCTCAAGAACCAGTGGTCGTGACTGTTAATCGTGAGAAACTCTATTTCTTGGACAAAGGGCCGGTAAGTGGGGAAGATTTATCATCAGCAATAGTTGACATCTTGAAAAAAGCACCTAGTACCCCAATACTAATTATATGGGATCGGTCTGTTGATTACTGATCAGTTATCGAGTTAATAGGCCT
>CAUYTX010000376.1:0-1211 GCA_963575665.1 Gammaproteobacteria bacterium
TGCTACATTTTGGAATGACTTTACTCCTCGGCGCAAGTGGCAAAAGTCCTTTAATTCTTGTACAATTTTACCCATGCAACGTGCCTATCGTTTTAGATTCTACCCAACTGCTACTCAATCTAAGTTATTGAGCGGTTACTTTGGGTCTGCTCGGTGGGCTTGGAATGCTTGTCTTAGTTGGCGTACCCACCTTTACGAAAGTCAACAAATATCGGTCAACGGCATTGACTTTGCCAGAGAACTCACCTTCTTAAAAACCCTGAAAAGTTATTCTTGGCTTAAGAATACTCCTTCCTCAGTATATCAACAAGCTCTCCGAGATCAAGATACCGCCTTTTCTAACTTCTTCGCTAAAAGGGCAGAATATCCAAGGTTTAAGAGAAAACATTCTGCACAATCTATTCGCTTCACATTAGACCAAAGAGTCGTACTCAATTACTTTCGCGCTGGTAAGTTCTTAAAGTTAACGAAACTTGGATCGTTGAATATTCGCTGGTCTAGGATTCCTACTGGTATTCCAAAAATGGTAACGGTCAGTAAAGATAGTGCTGGCCGATATTTTGTTTCTTTTTCTTGTGAAGAGGAAATACCAAAACTTCCAGCTAATGAGGTTGCCATTGGTATTGACCTAGGGATTACAGATATTTTAGTGACTTCTGATGGCTGGAAATCAGGAAATCCTAGACACTTATCTAAAAAGCTTTGGGCACTAAAGAAATACCAACGGCGGATGGCAAGGTGCCAGAAACCGCAAAAGGGAAAACGGGTTAGCAATCGATACAAGAAAGCTGTTTTGCGAGTAGCTAGGTGTCATGCTAAAGTGGCCAATGCTCGTAAAGATTGGACGCAAAAACAAACTACTGAGATCATTCGTCGCGCGGGCGTAATTGCGATTGAGGACTTGAATGTCCAAGGAATGGTTAAAAATCGAAAGTTATCCCGTGCCATTAGTGATGTGGGCATGGGGGAAATCCGCAGAGAATTAGAATACAAAGCCCAGTGGTATGGCAGAAATTTAATCACCATTGGGCGTTTTGAACCCACTAGCAAGATATGTTCGGATTGCGGGTTCCGAATTGAAAAGATGGGGTTGTCCGTTCGGAAATGGGAATGTCCGAATTGTGGCACCTTGCATGACCGAGACACCAATGCCGCTCGGAATATATTGGCGTTGGCTACGGGCGGTAGGCCTGAAAGTAATGCGCGGGTGT
>CAUYTX010000377.1:0-16776 GCA_963575665.1 Gammaproteobacteria bacterium
CCATGACTTACCATCAAAACATCTAAAGTTCGAAGTCCCTCATGGCGCAAGTAGGGTGCAACTATTTGGCTGCCTGCGTCCTGCCCATTGCCGTAACTTGGGCCTGTGTCGTATACCAATGTGTGAGAGGCAGTGCGCACTACCGTACTCAGTCCTTGGCCTATATCCAAAACGGTTAGCCAAGCTTCTCCGACTGGTGGACGTTTCGGCGGTAATAAAAAAAGGGGGATCATACCCAAGATACCAAACCAGCGGCCGGGGATGCTCCGAGGAGCTAAGAGCAAAATGGCTCCGAATGTACCGACCACGGTTGCCCACTTGGGGGGTGCAGCAGGCCCCCAATCGCTACCGGGCAAAGTAGCAAAAAATCCTAAAATAGGTAACAAGCCCATGAGTAAATAATTTGCAGCAGACAATAATAGAGTGCCTGCGTTAGGGAACCAAGGCAATAATAGGGTACCCCCAAGTACTATGGGTACTGTCCCAATTTCTAACCATGGAATAGCAATTAAATTTGCCAATGGGGAGTAAATCGCAACACGATCAAAAAAAGACAGTAAAAAAGGCAACAAACCTACTGTAACTGCCCATTGAACACGCACAAATGTACGCAAATGAGAAACAGACTCACCACCTTGGGCAACGGTGTACAAAATAAAAAAAACAGCTCCGAAGGATAACCAAAAACCGGGTGCCACTACGGCCAGTGGATCCCAAAGCAAAACAGCAAACAAGGCAAAGCGGAGGGTACGCATTGGTTGCAGAGCGCGGTTCATGAGAATGGCACTCATGGCCACGGTGACCATGATGGCTGCACGTTGAGTAGAAAGAGGAAGACCAGCTAAGGCTGCATATCCTAAGGCTGCCAAAATAGCAGCAATGGCTCCAATACGTGGCGCGGGTACCCAAAGCACTACTGTCCCGAGCCAAGACCACAACCTACGCATGATCCAGTAGGCCAACCCTGCCACCAGAGCAATATGAGAGCCAGAGATGGCCAATAGGTGAATCGTACCGGTTTGTGCTAAGACATCCCATTGTGCACGTGGGACTGTTGAAGTCTCACCAACTGCCAAACCTTGCAGTAGTCCCAAATAGGGACTTTGAGGCAAAACATTGGCCATAGTTTCTACTAGCACTTGGCGAGCACGGTTTACCGAATAAGACCAATGACCAGTATCTAATCGTTCCGCAAACAACTTGGTTTTTACAGTGCCAAGTGCTTGAACACGGTTTTCAAACCACCAAGTTTCCTGGTCGAATCCACCTGGATTCATCAAACCATGGGGTCGTTTGAGACGCACAGCCAATCGCCACCGTTCACCGACGATCAAATGTGGAGGGAACTCATACCAAGATAAGCGCAATCCTCGTTTCCAAGGTTGTGTCGTGTCTTCGCTAGAAATAGAAGAGGTATCAAAGTCAAACTCTACGCCTCGGCGAATAGATTTTGGAATAGAAGAAATCCTGCCTTCTATTGTCCAATTTTTTCCTTCCCAAGATGCGGGCAACTGTTCGGAAAGTCTCTGGTATCCAAAAAACCAACTCCAAAAGAAACCAGCAACACACCAAGCGATAACCTTCGTTGGTTTTTTTAGAAAATCTCGGCTACATCCAGGAGGAAAACAGTGACTTACGAACCACGGTAAAACAAGGAAAACCCCCAAAAGACCCACCCAGGGTTTTGGAAGACTAAAAAATTGTTGTAGCCACCAATCCCCCAACAGAAAAGCAATGGCTGACATCCGTTGGGGTGACCTAAAAGGGGTTCCACGAAGGAGCACGAGAAAAGCGGACATAACCGACGTTGATGCCTGCACGCAACCCCATGCCTAAACGAATGGATACCAAAACGATGTCATTACTTTCGAGGTAAGTAGCACTAGCTCCACCATAATAAAACAAATTGCTCTCAGCTCCTGGAAAACCCCGAAAGATATTATCAGCGTCTAATAAGTTATAAACCAGAATAAAAACTTTGGAGCAATTCAATCCTTGATCGAAACCAATAGAGGGGCCACGCCAGAATACTCTTCTTTCCTCTTCGGAACCCTGAATGCGTAATACACCATCTCCGTATCGTACTCCAACGCTCATGGCCAAGCTAAATTCTTGGCCTTTAATATAGGCATCTGGTTTGCCTTGTGTTTTGAATACTTCTTCCAACGCTTTGGCAAGTCCTTCGGACGCTTCTCCGAAAAGTGTTGCGGCTTCCTGTTCGATGGTTCTGGGTTCATAACCGGATTCAGCATGAACAACCATTATGGGAACACAGGAAAGGATCCAAAAGACAGTAAAAATACGAGCTTTCATGGTTTTTCCTACAGTGTAATATTCTGATTTTGGGCTGCTACTTTTACATGTTTTAGAATTTTCAACATTTCTTTTGCAAGGAATGTTCGATCATAATGCCGTGCTGCTATTGGCCCATTTTGACGATAACGGTTAAGACTTTCCTGATCCTGCTTTATTCGAAGCAGTGCCTCAACCAATTGTGAAACATTTTCTGGTTCAAACACTTCTCCTACATCTTTTGTTCTCACAATATCAGCAGATTCACCAGAGACACCATGTAGCACTGGAATGCCCATGCTCATACATTCAAATAGTTTTGAGGGAATAACAGACTTAAACAGTTCTGTCTTACGCAAATGGATGATAGAAATATCTAAGAGTGACCAGTAGCGGGCCACGTCCTCTCTAGGTACTGAGTCTAAAAATAATACATTTTGCAAACGAGACATTCGGCTGCTAGCAAGTAATTCAGCTTTTTGTGAACCATCCCCCAAAAACAGAAAACGAATGTTAGAGGTTTCATTCATTTTTTGTAACTGTTCTGCAGCACTCAGCAATGTCTCAAGGCCATGTGCTATACCGTGCGTACCAATATACCCTGCGACGAAACAATCCTTAAGACCAAGTTTTTCCAGAAGTTCGGTATCCTTTTCTTGTGGCACAAAACTTTTGAGATCGACACCGTTGGTCACTATGCCGATTTTATTACTATCAATACCGCGAGAAATTAACTTTTCCTTAAATGAATGAGTAACGGTTACAATGCTACTGGACTGCCGATACAAAAACATTTCAATACGCTCCACCATCCGAATAGCCATCGACTCCTTCATCATGCCCACTACTTTGATGGATTCCGGCCAAATATCGCGTAATTCAAAAATCCAAGGTTTCCTTTTGAGTGTAGCTGCTACCCAAGCCGCACACACAGTAAAAAATTGTGGTGAAGTACCAATGATTAGGTCTATTTTACCTACCAATAAAGCGGCAATACTAGCAGAGAACATGAAGCTGACATAGTCTAAAATACGCTTGAAAAATCCTTCATTGGATGTGATGTATGTCCAAACTCGGACAACACGAATACCACGCATTGTCTCCACTTGCCAAAGTGCATTTCGATAACCTGCAAAGACTTTTCCTTTTGGAAAATTTGGTGCACAGGTAATCACCGTTACTTCAACACCATTTGACACCCATTCACAGCAATGCTCAAAAGTACGGTTTGCTGGGGCATTTACTTCCGGCGGAAAATTATCGGTCAAGAAAAGCACGCGCAGTTTATTAGATTCCATGTCAAATGCTACCGTTCTTCATCCGTAAGTTGAAGTAAGAAATCGCAACGTTCTACTCCACCTGCGCTTGCACCCTTTCCAACAGTTCTACAATCTTTTCTGAAATTTCTTCCACCTTGGCATATTCGGTTTCAGCAGCTTGGGTTTTACCTTCCTCTTTCAAGCGTAAAATCTCTTGAATGGTCGTATGCAATTCAGTGTGAGGAGGTTCTATTTCACGCATTTCCGGAATGTGTCGGTATTTCTCCATTCCTTCTGAATAGTACCATTTGCCAAGCTGACAATGGCGGTGAGAAACAGCCTGTTCTTTGGTGAGCGGGCCAGTACCGTTCAAAAACGATCGTAACCGAGTTTTCCAAGCCAAATGCGCCGACTTAGCAGCATTAAAATCAAAACGGTTCTGAATGTTGTTACTGTATTGGGTAGTCAGTTGGCGTACCATTTCAGAAAAAGCATACATTTCGCGACTGGTAGACTCGGTCTGTTGCGCCGTGTCTTGGGACAACGTAGAAATGTTGTTGATATTGCGATTGATCTCTTCTGCCACGGCACTCTGTTGCTCTGTGGCAGTGGCGATCTGAATGTTAAGGTCATTGAGGGTGGCTACGGCAACGCGAATTTCAGTGAGCGCATCTCCTGCCCGTGCCGCTTGCGCCATGCCCGCTTCCGCAGTCCGTTGACCCTGTGCCATGACAACCACTGCTTGCCTTGCGCCTTTCTGAAGGCGTGAAATCAACTCTTGAATCTCTCGAGTAGATTGCTGAGTGCGCGAAGCCAATGTTCTTACTTCGTTAGCGACGACTGCAAAACCCCGTCCTTGTTCTCCGGCACGTGCTGCTTCAATGGCGGCGTTGAGTGCTAACAAGTTAGTTTGGTCTGCAATCCCTCGAATGACTTCCAATACCTTACCAATATTGGCACTCTCTTGTTCTAATTGGTGAATCACCTGCGAAGCACCTTCCACCTCGTTGGCCAATGTGCGAATGGCAGCAATGGTGTCTTGAACAATGCGCTCTCCCTGATCTGCTTGCTGGTTGGCTTGCTGGGTAGCATCTGCAGCAGAACCTGTGCTGTGGGCTACTGCCTGTATACTGCTAGACATCTCATTAGTGGCACTCGCTACTTGCTCGATTTCCGCATGCTGGTGGCTATTTTTTTGGTTAGTTTCCTCAATTTTCGAAGAAATTACATTGGCTTGTGAAGAGAGCTGCATCGTAGTTTCGGCAATGCTTCGCAAAATGTTGTAAAACTTCGCGAGCATTTGATTGATGATGGCAGCCGTAGTACCCAATTCGTCGTCAGAAGAAATGTTAATTCGGTGTCTTAAGTCTGCAGTTTGTTCAATGAGGAGCATAGTTTCTTGGAGACGATGTAATGGTTTTAGGATAATCCTGCGCAGCAACCATCGAACCAATACAACCCCCACACCCAATAGGAACACTGATAAACCAATAATGACTCTATTTTCTCGTGCAAAAACAGTGTCGTACCCGCGGAGAGAGTAGGTCACTCGGACAGCTCCGAGGGTTTTTCCACTGGTTCCGACGTGACAGGTAGTACAGTTGGTACCCCGAGTGTTTGAAGAAGAAACCATTGGGAGCAAGACGGTCATGCGGCGTCCAGAAGGTCCAGAGGTCAAGTGAACTTGTGTTTCTCCTGTGAGAGCACGTCGATCCCATTCGTCCTGTGGCGCATCTAAACCCGGAGTTTTGAACATTTGATTGACAGGCTCGCCACGCACGGCTCGTACTTCTTCTACATTGCCGCGTGCCCTCAGTTTTTCTTCCAGAATACCGCGTTTTGAGATACCACCTGCCAACATTAAGACATTTAAGCTGTCAAAATAACTGTTGGCGACCTCCTCTGCGTTTTCTTGAACGTAGCGCATTAGGTGATCCCCCCTCTGCTCTACAGAAGTAATGGTGACGATTGCCAGAGTAAGTAGGTATACTCCTGTTACTGCAAGAATCACCTTATGTTGAAGTGAAAACTTGTGTGGCTTGTGTGTAGAGCCTGACATGCGTACTCCGCTAACTAAACTAAATCAAAAAATTCCATTCCTTGTAGGAGTTACGCAGTTGAAAATATAAGTCTTTGATTTTTATAAAAAATTTTGTTTTTCGTCAAAAACAATAAATCCAACGAAATCAGTAACTTGTGAATCCAACTGCGTAACTCCTACCTTGTTAGGAATGGCAAAGGAGGCACTCCATTCTCTACACTATTGTACCTTTCGAGTCTCCATTTGAGGCAGAAATTTAATGGATATCCAAGAAAAATTCTTGCTCCAGCTTATGGAGGATCTTTCTAACAATCGCGTGATGCTGCCTACCTTGCCGGAGGTCGCCTTACGAGTCAAACGGGTGTTAGAGAATGAAAAAAGTAGCACCGCGCAGGTATCTCGAATGCTTTCGAGTGACCCTGCCCTTTGTGCTCGTCTGTTGCGGGTGGCCAACAGTGCCTTATACCGAGGTCGGTCTCCAGCACGAAACGTGTCAGAAGGTGTCTCTAGGTTGGGCATGTCCCAAATTCAAAACATCGTGAATGCCTTAATTATGGAACAGGTTTACCAGAAGGCTTCTCTGGTTAAGGCACTACGACCACACCTGACCCGTCTTTGGATGCACAGTACGAAAGTAGCGGCTATCTCAATGGTCTTGGCCAGAAGATATACAAAGTTAGTACCCGAACAGGCCATGCTAGGCGGGTTAATCCACGACATTGGCATGTTGCCTATATTTAGCAGGGCAGAGGCCTATCCAGAGCTTTTCTCGAATCCTAAAATCTTGTCCGCAGTCGTTACGGAGTTACATGGGGATGTAGGTAGCATCATCTTGGAGTCTTGGAATTTTCCTCAAGAGTTTGCTACTACTGCTTCTGAGCACGACGACCTAACACGGAACAGCGGGCCATTGAAAGATCTAGTGGATGTAGTTCAAGTGGCTAATCTGCTGAACTACGTAGGCACGGAACACAGACACACCGCAACCGATTGGAACACCGTTCCCGCTTTTTCAAAACTTGGCATTACTCCTGCCATAGGCATTGCAGTACTCAAAGAGGCGGAGAATGAAATTCGGGAAACTCAATCTATGCTCGGGAGTTAAAAACTTTGAGCACCAATACATTAGTGGTGCTGTGCACTTGTCCTAGTACCTCTGCCAAAACCTTGGCCGAAGCAGTCATCCATCATCATGTGGCAGCATGCGTCAATATCTTGCCGGGAATCACCTCAGTATATCGGTGGCAAGGTGTTGTAGAAAGTGCTGAAGAACAACTCTTGGTGATTAAAACTACGGATTCTTGTTATGCTGCACTTGAGGCCGTCTTGACAAGTTTGCATCCCTATCAGGTTCCAGAAATCATTGCTTTCCCGGTTTTCAAAGGGTTGCCTCGCTATTTACACTGGGTATTAGAATCCACCCAAGATTGTATTTTAGCCAACGGTATCGAACAAACTTCTGGAGGATAAAATGGAATACGGAATTAAAAACGGTAGCCCGGAAAAGCGACGATCAGCATGTTTAGTAGTAGGGATATTTGAATCTCATCGCTTATCACCTGCTGCAGAAAATATCAACGGAGTGAGCAACGGATTTTTGGGAGAGCTACTCAACCAAGGAGATTTTGAAGGAACTCTTGGACAAACCTTGGTGTTGCACCGAGTGCCTAATCTCTTGGCCAGTCGAGTATTGCTCGTGGGTTTAGGTAAAGAAAAAGAGTTAGACGAAACCAAGTACCGTGAAGCAGTCACCAAAAGCGTGCGCGCTTTAGAAGAGACTGGAGCTACTGAAGCGGTGAGTTACCTTACGGAGCTTTCCATTCGTGGGCGGGATCTTCCCTGGCACATTCGAATAGCTACTTTATTGGCAGAAGATGCCATTTATCGAAGTGACGTGTTGAAATCCAAAAAAGAGCGTTCTGCTCGAGGGTTAAAACGAATTTTTTGGAATGTGCCAATTCCTAAAAATGAACGCAGCCCTGCAGAGAAAGCATTGGCAGAAGCGGTGGCCATGGGTGTAGGCGTGCAATTAGCCAAGGATTTAGCAAACCTCCCAGGCAATGTGTGTACGCCAACCTATTTAGCCGATCAAGCAAAGACGCTTCGAGATAGCTACTCGAAAGTGCTTCATTTGGAAGTCTTGGAACAAGAGGAAATGGAACGCCTCGGCATGGGTGCATTCCTTTCGGTAGCCAGGGGAAGTCGTCAACCTGCAAAATTGATCGTCCTCCAGTATCGCGGAGGAAGCAGCCATACTGAAAAACCAATCGTCCTCGTCGGAAAAGGAATTACTTTTGATTCGGGGGGCATTTCTCTAAAACCCAGCGATAAAATGGATGAAATGAAGTTTGACATGTCAGGGGGTGCTGCCGTTCTCGGAACGATAAAAGCAGTAGCAGAATTATCTCTACCTTTGCATTTAGTAGGCATTGTTCCTGCTTCTGAAAATTTACCCGACGGGAATTCTTCGAAACCGGGGGATGTGGTCACGAGCCTTTCTGGCCAAACGATTGAAATCCTCAATACGGATGCAGAGGGCAGATTGATTTTATGTGACGCGCTCACGTATGCAGAACGTTTTAACCCTAGCACTGTAATTGACATAGCTACCCTCACGGGTGCTTGCGTAATTGCACTTGGCAAACATCCTTCTGGGCTATTTTCTAATCATAATCCTTTGGCTCGCGAATTGATTGCCGCAGGAAAAACCATTGGCGACCGAGTTTGGGAATTACCTCTTTGGGAAGAATATCAAGAGCAACTCAAAAGCAATTTTGCAGACATGGCCAACGTAGGTGGTAGGGAAGGAGGAGCTATCACGGCGGCTTGTTTCTTGGCGCGTTTTACGAAGAAACTCCGCTGGGCACATTTAGACATTGCAGGCACTGCTTGGAACGGTGGTGAGAAAAAGGGAGCGACTGGAAGACCTGTGCCTTTGCTCGTGCAATACCTATTAGACCGAATTGGCATTCGCCCAAGTGCATAGCCCTAGCAAGAAAACTTTTTTGAAGACTACGAAAGTACACGTGCAGTACGCAGTTGAAAAAACAGGTCTGCCTGTACCGATGCTGTTTTCTCATTGGGTGGAAGCAGCAGTGCAGCACGTTAGAAAATCTAGTGGCCGACCCAAAGAAGTTACGGTACGAGTTGTAGGAAACCTTGAGATGTTAGGGCTAAACAAGCAATACCGTCAAAAGGACACTTCAACCAATGTCCTTTCCTTTTCACAAGAGTCTATTCCGGGGTTAAATCACTTGTTGGGGGATCTTGTGTTTTGCGCGCCCTATGCTTTACGAGAGGCAAAAGAGCAAGGCAAAGAATCAGAAGCCCACTGGGCACATTTAACTATTCATGGAACGTTACACCTTTTAGGTTTTGATCATGAAAAACCGGAAGAAGCAGTGGCAATGGAAGCCCTAGAAACCCAAATACTTGTGGAGCTTGGGTATTCGGACCCATACGTCCAGTAATGTGGTGGCAATCACTTTCGGAAATCTTGCACCAGAAGTGGGTACCTTGGTTCGCTTCTCTATCGTTGCATGGCGCATTGTGGGTGGCTTGGAGTGTAGTGCCAGTTCAAGAGAACGTGCCTACTCCTCCAGAGTCACTACCTTGGGTAGTCGGTCTGTACTCTTTGTCATTGCCATCAGAAGCACAAACTACTTTACCTGCTGAATCTGTTGCGCCTGTTAGAGGTGAAGTAGCCTCCCCTGTTCCACCAGAAACACCGGAAAAAATGGATGCAGTCCCCGAAGTGGTAATCCCTCCTCCAAAGGTTTTACCTCCGGAACCTTTGCCCCTAAAACCTGAATTGCGTGTTCCTCAAGAAACCTTACGATCTCCTAAAACCTCAACACTCAAACCAGTGGCTAAAAAACCAAATCCTTCTCTTCGAAAAACCGAAAAAGCACGTAAGACATCTTCAGCAGGTAAAGGGAAAACTATTTCTAAAAAGTTTGTCTCTGCTTCCCAAGGGGCCAATTCATCTAGTTCGGGAAATCAAGCTCTTTCGGAAAATCAAATAGCTTCGATACCAAATTCTGGAGAAGAAAACCAAAGATCCCAATTGACAGAAGAGCAACAAGAGGAAGAGGAAAGTACCCCGATCTCTTATCGAAACAACCCCCGCCCTGCCTACCCACTGATCGCTAAACGCTTAGGCCAAGAAGGGGTCTCACGTTTCCTTGTGACAGTTGGAACTGATGGTACTCCAACCGTCATTCACCTAAAAAGCAGCTCTGGCTACCCAGCCTTAGACTCTGCTGCTCGGGAAACTATTGCCCATTGGCGTTTTGAGCCCGCACGCCGAGGCAGCAGAGCATACGAATCAACTGCGGAAGTTCCAATCCGTTTCAAGATCATGGAATGAGGGCTACACCACAAAATTGACGAGTCGTCCGGGCACTACAATGACTTTTCGGATCTTTTTATCCACTAAATGTCGTATGACATTGGGTTCTGCTTTTGCGGCAGCCTCAATTTCCTCTGCATTAGCCTCGTTCGGCAAAGTCAAATGTCCTCGCACTTTTCCGTTGATCTGCACCACTAAGTTAATTGTTTCGGATTCGAGTGCTTTTAGATCTACTTCCGGCCAAGAAGCATCGATGACACTACCTTTCTGCCCTAATGACTTCCACAAGACCTCGCAAATATGAGGCACAACCGGGGCTAATAGACGAACGATGGCCTCCAGTGCTTCTTGCAGGACAATCCACCCATTGGGAGAAGGATCCTCAAATCGCTCGAGTGCGTTGACGAGCCCCATGATTGCAGCAATGGCCGTATTAAATGTGTTGCGCCGACCAATGTCGTCAGAAACCTTAGCAATGGTCTGATGCACTTGGCGTCGGAGTGCCTGTTGTTCTAGCGTGACCTGTTGCAGCGTTGAAAAGTGCCCCTCACGTTGTACATGTATCCGTACTAGCTTCCAAAGACGTTTTAGGAACCGGTAAGCCCCTTCTAGTCCCGCATCTAACCATTCAAGGGATTGCTCTGGAGGTGCTGCAAACATCATGAAAAGCCGCACGGTGTCGGCACCATAGGTTTTCACCATCTCTTGAGGATCGACAGTGTTTCCCGCCGATTTAGACATTTTCTTGCCATCTTTGAGTACCATTCCTTGGGTCAAGAGGTTCGAAAATGGTTCATTTCCTGGTACCAAACCTAGATCCCGCATGACCTTGTGGAAGAATCTTGCATATAACAAATGCAATACCGCGTGTTCAATCCCGCCAATGTACTGGTCTACTGGGAGCCAATACCGAACACGGTCATCCAACATGGCCTGGTCTTGGTCTTTTGAGCAATAACGAGCGTAGTACCAAGAGGATTCAAAAAAAGTGTCAAAAGTATCGGTTTCTCGAGTAGCTTCACCTTTGCATTTTGGGCAAGAAGTCTTAAAAAAATCTGGTCGATGTTTGAGCGGAGAGTTCACACCTACAAAAGTAATTTCTTCA
The DNA here is from genome assembly GCA_963575665.1 of Gammaproteobacteria bacterium. GTDB lineage: Bacteria > Pseudomonadota > Gammaproteobacteria > CAIRSR01 > CAIRSR01 > CAUYTX01. Next base: position 11,049 of record CAUYTX010000377.1, read on the forward strand.
GGCAAAACTACTGGAAGATCTTGTTCAGCTACTGGCAAATCACCACATTGAGAACAAGAGACCATGGGAATGGGTGCACCCCAATATCGTTGCCTAGAAATCCCCCAATCACGTAAACGATAATGGACTTTCCTCTTTCCATGTCCAATCTTTTCTAAATGAGCTGCAATGGCTTCCAATGCGGCGTCTGAAGTAAGACCAGAGAATAGACCAGAATTTACTAACACACCAGATTCAGTAAACGCAGAAGCAGTAAAATCCCAAAAGGTTCCTTCCACAGTGGAAATGACAGGCCGAATGGGAAGTTCGTATTTCTGGGCAAATTCAAAATCCCGCTGGTCATGTGCAGGAACCGCCATGACTGCACCAGAACCATAACTCATGAGTACGAAGTTGGCCGCAAAAATGGGAACCGCTGCGCCTGTAATGGGATGCAATGCACGAAATCCCGTGTCTAGTCCTTTCTTCTCTAACGTTTCTAAGGCAGCTTCTGCTGTTAAAATGTGACGACTTTCAGCAATAAAGCTGGCCAATGCAGAATTGTTTTGAGAGGCCAAAAGTGCCAATGGATGTTCTGTGGCCACTGCAAGATAAGTGACTCCCATCAAGGTATCTGGACGAGTAGTAAATACCTGCAAAGACTCAATTTCTCCCACTACTGGAAAGAAAATCTCTAAACCTTCAGATCGGCCGATCCAATGACGCTGCATGGTTCGGACCTCCTCGGGCCAACCCGAAAGATGATCTAGCTCTTGGAGAAGCTCTTCTGCGTAGGCAGTGATCCGAAGAAACCACTGCGGAATCTCACGTCGTTCCACCACCGCGCCGGATCTCCACCCCCGACCGTCTATGACTTGTTCATTGGCAAGTACCGTTTGGTCTACTGGATCCCAATTTACTGCAGATGTTTTTTTATAAACGAGTCCCTTTTCGTATAGTTTAATAAAGAGCCATTGTTCCCAACGGTAGTATTTAGGATGGCAAGTCGCAAGAGATCGTTCCCAATCGTACCCAAAACCCAATCTTTTGAGTTGCCCAACCATGTAACGGATGTTTTCATAAGTCCAACGAGCTGGCGGAATGCTATTTTTAATGGCAGCATTCTCAGCAGGCAATCCAAAAGCATCGAAACCCATGGGCTGAAGGACATTTCGTCCTTTCATCCTTTGATAACGGGAAATGACATCTCCGATTGTGTAATTCCGAACATGCCCCATGTGCAATCGCCCGCTCGGATAAGGAAACATCGAGAGGCAATAGAATTTTTCACGATTGGGATCTTCGGTGGCGCGAAAAACTTGATGTTCTTCCCAAAAATGTTGTACCTCCGGTTCGAGGAGGTCGGGGCGATAATGTTCTTGCATTTTAGTTAGTATTAGGAGAAATTGACTTTTGGATTTTTAAGCGTCATCATAACACGTTTTTCGTGAGATAGAATATGTAGCCATCGGACTGAAGAATCTTTGTGCTCAAGAGTTTTTTCCTAAAAGGTGTTTAATTTAAGAGAGGTATAAAATGTACCGAAAACAAATTTTAGCATTGATCCTCGTATCCGTAGTCTCTTCAATTTCAGTGGTAGGTTGCTCCTACTTTAATGCAGTTACGGACAAGTTGGATGCTGCCACAGGACAAGACAGCAAACTGCTTGTGATAAGACCGGCATTAAGCCAAATTGGTTTTGATGTTCGGGCAAATGATTCAAATGCGGACGGACGTTACCTCGTTACACGGGATTTCCATTCTCATACACTCGGTGTTTCTTTCGATCTTAACGGAAGTAAGATGGTTAAAACTGTCTACTTAGACGGTATTTTGATCCCACTAGACCCAAATGGAAACGTTGCGTTTGACTCTGACGTCCGATACAAATTTTCCAATAAGGGCCTGAGTGACGACATGATTACAGAATTAGAAAATGTGTTGAGTGTGTTGCTTTCGAAGCTTAGGAGTCTCGTTTAAGTTTAAAAACCTAAGGCAAAGGAGAATCTGCCAAGGAAGGCTATTACATCAGTCATTTTGCCCACAAATCATGTGTATCCGAGTCCGTAATTTCTACTTCGTACCATTCCCCGACCAGAAGAGATTGTCCCTCGTCGATGTAGACCACGCCATCGATCTCTGGGGCATCTCCTGGGCCTCGTGCCACCGCTCCCTCTTCGTCAATGGTATCCACTAGTACTTGCATCTTTTTACCTAAGTGCCTCTCTAAACGCAAAGTGGAGATATCTGCTTGCAAGGTCATCAACCTTTCTTGTCGCTCTTCCTTAACTTCTTCTGACACGGGGTCTGGCAGTTGATTAGCCTCTGCACCAAAAACGGGAGAGTAGGGGAAACAACCTACACGATCTAGTTGTGCCTCCTCTAAAAACTCGAGTAAACGTGAAAAATCTTCTTCTGTTTCGCCAGGAAACCCGACAATAAACGTGCTTCGTAGAACCAGATCTGGACACTCTTGCCTCCACTTTTGGATCCTCGATAAAGTATTTTCGGTATTCGCTGGCCGGCGCATAGCCTTGAGGATGGCTGGACTAGCATGTTGAAGGGGAACGTCCAAATAAGGCAAAATCTTGCCTTCTGCCATTAAGGGAATCAGTTCATCAACCATTGGGTAGGGATACACGTAATGCAAGCGTACCCAAACTCCCATTTCTCCGAGCACATGAGCAAGCTCTGGCAATCGAGTCCGTAGGGGACGTCCTTTCCAGAAACCCCTTCGATACTGAAGGTCAACTCCATAGGCACCAGAATCCTGCGAAATGACCAATAGCTCTCGAACGCCAGCCTCGACGAGGTGCTCTGCTTCGTCTAACACTTCCCCAATGGGACGACTGGTTAGATTTCCCCGTAAACTTGGGATAATGCAAAAGGAGCAACGGTGGTCACAACCTTCGGAAATTTTGAGATAAGCATAATGAGCAGGGGTTAGTTTCAATCCTTCCGGTGGAACCAACCTATCGTCACGTTCTTGAGGTCTCGGCAGATGTACATGAACCGCGGCCATGACCTCTTCCAAAGCATGGGGACCTGTAATAGCTAACACTTCTGGAAAGGAAGACCGTACAATCTCTGCACGCTTTCCTAAACAACCCGTGACAATGACTCGTCCATTCTCAGAGAGTGCTTCTGCAATGGCCTCTAAGGATTCTTCTTCCGCGGATTGCAAGAATCCACAAGTATTGATCAGCACGAGGTCGGCGTCATGATAGTCGGAGGAAAGCACATAGCCTTCAGAACTCAGTCGAGTAACAATACGTTCTGAGTCCACTAAGGCTTTAGGGCAACCGAGGCTTATAATGCCTACTTTTCCAGCAGGGAGAGGCTGAGACATGGGTCTAATCACGGTAGAGGTCTATGAAAATCCGGAGAGTCGAACAGGTACAACGCCTTTTTACCATTTTTCGGGTTTTTTTGCGCCACCGATTGGATGATATATTTTTTACCCATCACCCTGCGGTGGCTTATCTCTTCCCTGGTAGGAAACTTCAAAATTCTGTTCCTTGGGCTGTGCGGTTTTGCCATGCCTTGGAAGACCTGGGTCCAATCTTCGTAAAAATTGGACAAATTTTGTCCACGCGCGGAGACCTATTGCCAGACGAGGTCGCCTTGGCGTTGACTCGATTACAGGACCGTGTGTCCCCGTTCCCTGGGGAAATAGCCCGAGCAAAAGTAGAAGCCGCTCTTGGCGGGCCTGTCGAACGCTTTTTTCGGGAGTTCAATGAAACCCCGCTGGCCTCGGCTTCGGTAGCTCAGGTGCACGCGGCTCGTTTGCACACTGGCCGATCAGTTGTGGTCAAAATTTTACGGCCCAATATTTGGCCAATTCTCCAACGAGACCTAGCCCTACTCTACACTTTAGCAGACTTGGTAGAACGTTACCGACCCGAGGCACGACGTTTACATCTTCGTGAGGTAGTAGCAGAACTAGAAAAGAGTTTGTCAGATGAATTAGATCTAGTTCGAGAAGCTGCCAATGGCGCAACCCTCAAACGAAATTTTGAAGGATCAAAAATTTTTCACATACCAGAGGTGGAATGGGACTACACGAGATCTGACATCTTAGTACTTGAACGGGTTCATGGCATTCCCATCGGCAACTTAGAAGCCCTGAAAAAACAAGGTATTAACCTTCGGATATTGGCAGAACGTGGAGTTGAAATTTTTTTTACCCAAGTCTTCAGGCACAATTATTTTCATGCAGATATGCACCCCGGGAATATCTTTGTAACTCCAGATGCTGGGTACATTGCCGTAGATTTTGGCATCATGGGAAGTTTATCTACTGACGATCAAAAATACTTAGCTGAAAACTTTTTGGCGTTTTTCCGTCGCGATTATCGGCGAGTGGCTGAACTGCACATCGCTTCAGGTTGGGTGGGCTCTAACACTCGAGTAGATGAATTTGAGGGTGCCATTCGTTGTGTCTGTGAACCTATTTTCCAAAAACCTTTTGGGGAAATCTCTTTTGGACAACTTTTGTTGCGGCTCTTTCAAGTGGCTAGGCGGTTTCACATGGAAATCCAACCACAGTTAGTGTTGCTCCAAAAAACTTTGATTAATGTCGAAGGAATTGGCCGAAAACTTTACCCACAACTTGATCTGTGGTCTACGGCACAACCCTTTTTGGAAAAATGGTTGGCTGATCGGCTAGGCCCGAAAGCCTTTTTCAGCACTCTGTTAAAACATGTCCCCCGTTGGGGAGAACAACTGCCAGAGATTCCGTTGTTGGCTTTGGAAGTGCTACAGAATGTCCGAGCAGCCCAACGTAGAGAGCAGACCTCAGCAGAGGAACTAGCAATGCTGAGAAGGGAAATACAACAAAGCAGAGAGCGGACTCAACTGGTCACAGCTGCGGTTGCTTTCTTTTTCGCTGCAGCTTGGTTGCACGGAGGGGCGATCCCGCGGGAAACGTTGTCCTGGGCCTCACCCTGGCTAGGAGGTATTGGCCTCTCTCTGCTTCTCGTTGCCTGGAAACGCTAATCGTCTAACTGCCGTCGCCGCAGCCAAGTAGCTTGTTGATGTAGCACATGCCGGATAATGAGGTCGCGATCACTCTCTCGGATGCTAGAAAAGTTTACTGCAACTCGCCAGGGTGCATCTGCAGAAGAGTTGTTTTGAAAACTCTGTACGACGTTGCCGTAAGTTAAAATGCCAGTGTACTCAGGGAATAAGATTAACTTGATTTCAAGAGTAGACCCCGGAGGAATTTCTTGATTGACATCAAAAGCAATACCACCTCCACTAAGGCTTACACTTTGTGTGGAACTGGCCGAAAGGTCGTTGTCGAGTGCCATGACCAAATGTGCCAATAGCTTAAGTTTTTGGTCAACTGCGTCTAGGTAAGTCGCAATGAGCGGTTGTTCTGAACGAATCCGCCCGAGCACCTCGGACATGCTAATGTCACTAACCGCAAAGTTGGCCGCTAGACTAAAATACTCTGGCAATCCCTCTCTAAATCGTCCAATGGCTTGAATAACTTGACCAGTTGGAATGACCTTAAAAGAAAGTATTGCATTGTCATCAATTCGGTAGTAACGACGACGCTCCGGTGTTACTTGGAAGTGGCCCATCCAAGGCCTCCAAAATGCCACGAAGAGCTGAGTATAGCTGAAATAGTGTAAATTGACAATCAGGCAACTTCACCCCCTAACCCTTGCAAGGATATTTTTTATATTCTAACCTGAGTTCGACGTAAGAAAAAAAGCTAACTCACTGTATTTATTTAATTTAT
>CAUYTX010000378.1:0-1205 GCA_963575665.1 Gammaproteobacteria bacterium
CGAAGATAATGGCGTTGATCCCAGCTCGGAAGGGGAGCAAGAGGTTTCCTCATAAGAACATGATGAAATTACAGGGGAAGACATTGGTGGAACACGCTATTGATCATGCGGAGGGTTCGTTGTTAATCAATAAGATAGTGGTGTTGAGTGCAGACCCGGAAGTATTGAGGATGAAGCATGCTGGCGTCATCTTTGAAGAAGAACCGGAGGAACTCTGCGGGGAGTATATCCAGCCGATGCAATACATCCATTATATCGAGGAGCATTACAAATATGATGTCCTTGTACTGTTGCAGCCTACGTCACCGACCCGGAAGAGTAAGGATGTCGACTGGTGCATCAAACTCCTACTGGATAGTGGTGTGGATTCTGTTGTGACGTTTAACCGTAGGGTTGTTCATCATCTAGTCCCAAATGGCTGTATTTATGTGATGAGACGTGGGAAAGAGCCGTATAATGACCGTATGCTTGGTGTGACTCTTGATTCTGTGGATATTGACACGAAGGAGGATTTGGATGCGTTATTGTAAACGATGTGTGATGCCGGATACTCGTCCTTATATCCAGTTTGATGAACAAGGGGTCTGTTACCCTTGTCGTGCAGCAGAGAAGATGAAGAAGACCAACTGGAAACAACGATATAAAGAACTTGAATTATTAGCGGATAAATACCGTGGATGGAACAAAGACGGATACGACTGCATCATCGCTGCATCTGGTGGGAAGGACAGTTGGTATCAGACCTATATCATGAAGGAGAAACTCGGGATGAACCCGTTATTGGTCAGTGTTGATAACTATAGTTGGACGGAGACAGGGAAGTTGAACTGGGCGAACCTAAAGGAAACCTTCGGGGTTGACGCAATCGTGATACAGCTGAATCAAAATATCCAACGCGGGATTGATAAGCACTCCTTCTTGAAATATGGGTGGACGAATTGGTTGTTCGACAAAGCCATCTACGCGGTCCCTGCTCAGATGAGTGTGAGACTTGGGATACCTTTGCTTGTCTACGGGGAGGATACGAACTATATGTATGGTGGTCCACATGCTGAAGAGACTCCTGATGCAACAAAACAGTTCACCAATGATGTCGCTAAACCAGTCTCATTAAATGAATGGGGATATTCAGCGAAGGAGCTGAACACGATAGTAAAACCTGACCTGCGTTGGACTCATCCAATCTTCCTTTCTTATTATCTTCC
>CAUYTX010000379.1:0-1203 GCA_963575665.1 Gammaproteobacteria bacterium
CTACAGCTGGAAACCCTCAAACTACTGGAGTTATTGGAACTACAAATGCAGATGGTATTGGTGCTGAATTCACTATAACTAGTGATAGCGGAACTATTGTTGGGGTTGACTTGACAAACTATGGTAGATTATTTTTAGTTAATGATACAATAATAGTATTAGGAACTCAAATAGGTGGTGCAACACCAGATGATGATATTATTATTACAATTACTGGAACTAGTGAAACACCAGCATTTTATGAGCACTATACTAAACAAATTTTTGAACGTAAAAATGGTGGAAAAAGACTATCTTACTACGATGAGGATGATGTTTTAACTATTGATTCAGTATTTGATGCTTCAGGTTATAATTTTGATGTGTATAGCCAAGATTTGACTGGTGTCTTTCCAATTAATTTTGTTAGTTTTCAATTTTATTGTGATGGAAGTTTTGTTACTAATGGTGGTATTACTAATAAAACAGTAACTAATATGTCAGAACTAGTTGAAGAATTTAATAGCAATATAAATACTAACAAATATGGGCTTTTCTTTGATAATGGAGATGGAAGAGTTGGTTTGACTATGAATAAATTCTTTAAAGATGCTATTTGTCCAACAGGTACAATAACATTAAATGTATATAATGATTAATAAAAAAAAATAAAACAAATGGCAACAAAATATATTGTAAATAATTTAACGGAACAAACTATAAAAGGAGATTTATCAGTTAGTGGTAATTTAATAATAACTGGTGCTACAAATAGTATGGGTACTTATAAGGCTTTATTAACTCAAACAGGGTCAATAGAAGCAACAAGTCTTGGTATGTTTTATCAAGGGTTAATTATAGGTGAAACTTATACTATAACTAATTATAATGCACCAGATGATTTTAGTAACATTGCAAATGTTCAGTCAGGTATAATTAACGAAACAGATTGTGTGTTTATTGCAACAGGGTCTACACCTAATGTATGGATATGTGGTACTACTATAACATCAGTAGGTGATTTAATAATAGATGTGTTAGAAAATAATCTAGGATATGATATTGTATGGTTACATGCACCTATGGGTGGTTATGGTTATTATGCAGGTATTAACAGTAAAACAGGTCCGTTACCAAATTCTTTCCCTAAAAATAAAATAGCAATGATGACTCAAAATAAATATCCATTTGATTGGTGTTGTGGCGGTATACCTCCTTCTGTAA
>CAUYTX010000380.1:0-1191 GCA_963575665.1 Gammaproteobacteria bacterium
CCTCACCAATGGTGCTTCGACTGTCACCGACATTGAGACGGTCTTAGGATCCGCTAGTACGAACGACACCCTGACTCTGCTAGCTGCTGGAGTAATCTCGGTGAGTGGGGTCGAGTCTCTAATCGGGATTGCCGCTGTCGGTGATACGGTTAGTCTCCTTGCCGGTGGTGCTGCAAAAATCAGTAACATTGAGACAGTTTTTGGATCCGATGGTACGGATACCATAACTCTGTTAGTCAGTACTGTTACCTCCGTCGGGGTTAGCAGCATCGAAACTCTGATCGGAACTACTAGCATGGATACGATCAGTATCCTCGCCACCGGTGCCATGAAAGTTAGTAGTATTGATTACATCACCGGTTCCACCGGTGAAGATACCATCACGCTCTTAGCTGCTGGTTGGGTCAGTATCAGTGCTGTGGAGACGTTCTTGGGATCCGCCGGAATGGACACCATTACTCTGTTAGCTACTGGTACGACCGTGGTGAGTGGTGTTGAGAATTTGATCGGATCTGGTAGCATAGATATTGTTACTCTCCTCACTAAGGGTGCTGTGTCCGTTACTAACGTTGAGACGGTCTTGGGTTCCGACGGAAACGACACCGTTACCATGCTCGCCGCTAATGTAATCACGGTGAGCAGTGTCGAGACTCTGATCGGAAATTTTAGCCCGGATACGCTTACCCTCCTCGCTGGTGCTTCCATAAAGGTCAGTGGCATCGCGAACGTCTATGGTTCTGGAGAAACGGATACACTGGTCCTTCTTACGGCAGGGGTGGTGGGTGTCAGTGCAGTGGAAAGCGTCATCGGGAGTTCTGTTACAGACACGATTACTTTGTTGATGGCTGATAGCATTTCTGTCAGCGGTGTGGAGAGTGTGGTTGGAACCACAGGCAAAGACACGGTTACCCTACTAGCTGCTACTAACCTCGCAGTGACTAGTGTGGATACGGTCTTTGGTAGCACGGGTAACGACACGGTTACACTTCTCGCCAACGCTGTTAACACTCAAGTGAGTGACGTCGAGACCGTGATTGGTAGCAGTGTTATTGACACGGTTACCCTCCTCGCGGCAGGCAGCTTGAAGGTAGACGCTCTTGTAGACTCGGTGATTGGAAGTGCCGACGTAGATACACTGACTCTGCTCGCAGCGGGGACGGTGTATATCAACGCAGTGGAAACTGTCATCGG
>CAUYTX010000381.1:0-1191 GCA_963575665.1 Gammaproteobacteria bacterium
ACTTTTTTACAGATCCAAATTGGCACGATCATTTACGAATCACCGAATGTGGTTGTGTAGGGCGAGTGGCACTGATGACGGATGGGGTGACATCCTTTGCTTTATCTTCAAATAGTGCGACCGTGGCAGAACGATTTATAGTGCCTGTATTTCGCTATCTGCAAGACATTGAATCGGTTCGGGGAAGTCCTGCTTTATATAACACCCTTCAATCCGAAAAAGCTAAGTTAATCAGTGACGACGATAAAACTTTTGTATATGTTCAGCGTCCTTAAAATCAGCTCTCTTACCAAGGGGAAAAGCAGGAGTCAGGATCAGTAAGAGAAAACTAAGAATAGGGAAAAAATACAAATTTTGCGCTATCCTAGCTATAAAACCGGTTTAGGAACACACTCATGCCCTGGAAGGAACATTTGGGTCAACTCATTGCCAGTGGGCAGGAAGCATCCAACCTAGAGAGCAGAGAGATCTTAGAATCTCTCATTGAGAAGCCTGCGGAAGAACGCTGGCAGATGGTCTTAAACCGTGACCCTCTCTTGAATCGGTTAGTTCCGGCAGATTATCAGTGGCTCATCAAAGTAACCTCTACTCTGAAGTCTTTTGAGCTGTTGCTACCCCCACAGTTGTCTGCACAGATGATGCAACATGCCAAGGAGACGGCAAAGACTGTCGAAGATTCTAAAGTTTGGATTGCTGAACAGTTAGATAGGCAGGCAGTCGATTTAATGGAGGGAATCACCTCTGCGCAAGAAGACCTTGGAAGACGCTCAGGAGAAATTACCCAACATTTGAGGTCTTCTCAGAAATTCGCAGAAAGGTTTGACCAGAAAATAGAAACATTGACTGGCAGTGTTGAATCTTCTCAAAAGAACTTAGTAAAACAACTAGAAAAGTATTTTAGCATTGGGATCGCAGGACAGTTTCTTTTGCCTCTGTTGGGTGTAGTGATTTTTTTTGCAGTGAATCCTAACGTTGGGTGGCTAGGAAGTATTAAGCAATCTTTGGAATCAGTTTCAAAGTCTTCAGAATCTTCTACATCCCAAGTCAGCGAACAACTAAGAAAACAATCTGAAATACTATTAAAAACCTTTCAAACTGCCCAGGCGGAGTCTAACCAACGCGTCAAACAGATATTCGAGGACGTGTCTAGGCACCAGGAACAACAACGTGCTGCCCTTTGGAAGATCATGG
>CAUYTX010000382.1:0-1180 GCA_963575665.1 Gammaproteobacteria bacterium
CAGTAGGAACACAGGGCGCAATAATAAAGGCTGGGGATACATATTTTACTCCTACTGGAGTTTATGTGAAAGCTGTAGATAGCTATGTTTCAGCAAACCGAACAGTAGTTCGCGCTGTTGATTCATTTGTCGGATATAATACCTCGCAAGTAAAAGCTGATAATGTATTTGTTGGTCGATCTGTGGCGATTGTTTCTGGGGCTACTATTTTTCGACAATCTTGGGCAAGCCGTTAACCCTGTCCGAAAGTTGACAATCTATTCCTAATCCTGCTCTCCAACCCATTTAGAAACTTCTTTCTGTCTGGGTTTTTCTCAGCCATTCGATATTCGTCATCCAACTGTGCCTTGCTAGCGGCCTGCATCAACGCTCTTGGATTGACCTGGTTGATTGCTTCCAATGTCTTTGGTCCCATCCCGCCATCAACCTTAACATTCATACCCAGCGTATTTAATCCTTGCTGTAGGTATTTGGTTGCACCACCCAGGCCACGATTGAACGCCATGTCTTGCGTGAATGGTTGGAGTGCCTGTGGTAATCTTTCGACAAGTGGCGCGGTGTAGCCTTGGATGTACTCAGCCGCTGCTTTGGCTCTTTCCTGTGGAGGCAGGGATGATATGGCCTTAAACGCCTCTGGATGGTAGCGGTCATTGATCCCAGCCACCTCGTAATTCCCACCCATATCACCAGAGGGTAGTTTATAGACGGCGAGATTACCCTGTTTATCCTTGCGACCCTCCCACTCTACTGTTTGTAATGGCAATGGAAGTCCACCAGGAGCCTGTTGCTCTGGTGCTGTTGGTGGCTTGACGTATTCACTCATAGGTTCAATCCTAGCTGTTTGCTCTTGTGGCTTGGTATAAGGCTCAAACTCCATGCGGATTGCGTTGTTGCGATCCTGTTGACCTAATCCAGTTTGGCGTGACGAAGATCCAGAGATGTCAAATTTAGCCATTTACTCTCCTTGTTGCATCATAAGCTCTCGGCCTATCTCTTGACGCTTTTGCATTTCTTCTGGTGATAACTCACGGCGCATCTGTTTGGAAAGAGATTTGCTTATCCTGTAGTCCCTGTACTTATTGTTCGCTATTGCAGAGGCATTGTCACCGCTAAGTCCACCAACACGCATGGCTGAGATTGCCTCTGATCGGCTAAGGCCAAGCACCATAGATGCATGAAA
>CAUYTX010000383.1:0-1170 GCA_963575665.1 Gammaproteobacteria bacterium
CGCGCCTCGAAAAACAAGAATCCTCTATTATTCGAGTCATCGTTGGCAACCCTCCTTATTCTGTTGGCCAAAATAGTGCTAATGACAACAATCAAAATCTAAATTACCCCGATTTGGACAAAAGGATTGAGGAAACCTACGTAGAACGATCTGCTATTGTCAGCAAAAGATCTCTTTATGACAGTTACATTCGTGCCATCCGTTGGGCTTCTGACCGTATTGGAAATAGTGGCATCATTGGATTCGTGACTAATGCAGCGTTTTTAGATAAGCCCGCAATGAGCGGTCTTCGGAAGTGCCTCGCAGAGGAATTTTCTAATGTTTACACATTAAATTTGCGGGGTGACATTCGAAAAAATATGTTAAGTAAAGGAAGGGCGCAAGAAGGTCAAAACATCTTTGGCAGTGGCAGCATGACCAGTGTTGCCATTACTTTATTGGTCAAACATCCAAAATCCGAAACAGGTCAAATCTATTATTTAGACATCGGAAATGATTTATCTCGTGAAGAAAAACTAGAAAAAATAAACACCTTTTTCAGCGTGGAGGGAGTTTCCCAAGCCGATGCTTGGCAAAAAATTGTTCCAGATAAACACGGTGATTGGATTAACCAACGAGACAGTAGTTTTGAAAAATTTATTACCTTAGGAGGTAAAAAGGAGGACTTCTTAAAAATATTTTCTGGCAGTTCTTACGGTGTTGTAACAAATCGAGATGCATGGTGCTACAATCTTTCTAAAAGAAAAGTAGCAGCAAATATGGAACGAATGATTGATTTTTACAATCAGGAGGTAAAACGTTTTGAGGAGTCAGAACGAAAGGATGTAGATAATTTTATTAACATGGACCCCACTAAAATTAGTTGGGATTATTCTCAAAAGCGTGGTGTGACCCAAGGTCGTTTAGGAGAATATTTTGAAGCAAGAATTCGGAAAAGTGTTTATCGCCCATTTTCGAAACAGTGGCTTTATTTTGATCGATTTTTTAACCACAGTGTTTATCAAATGCCAAAAATCTTCCCAGAGGCTGATTCAGAAAATTTGGTGATTTGTGTTTCTGGGATTGGGGCTAGGAGTGGGTTTTCTACTTTGATGGTGGATCGGGTGCCATGTCTGGATAACATTGAAAAGGGGCAATGCTTCCCACGCTACCTTTACGATGTAGAAGAGG
>CAUYTX010000384.1:0-1164 GCA_963575665.1 Gammaproteobacteria bacterium
CGCGCCTCGAAAAACAAGAATCCTCTATTATTCGAGTCATCGTTGGCAACCCTCCCTATTCCTCTGGCCAAAGCAGTGCCAATGACAACAATCAAAACCTAAATTACCCCGATTTAGACAAAAGACTTGAGGAAACCTACGTAAAGCGTTCCAAAGCAACACTTCTAAATAGTTTGTATGACAGCTACATTCGTGCCATCCGTTGGGCTTCTGACCGAATTGGAAACAGTGGCATCATCGGCTTTGTGACCAATGCGGGTTTTTTAGATTCTAGTTCTGCGGATGGCCTTCGGAAATGCCTAGCAGAGGAATTTTCTAGTATTTTTGTCTTTCATTTGCGTGGCAATCAACGCACCGCTGGGGAATTGTCTCGAAAGGAAGGCGGCAAAATTTTTGGAGCCGGCAGCCGCGCCCCCATCGCCATTTCGATTTTAGTCAAAAATCCAAAAACGGCCTCTGGTCAAATCTACTTTTGTGACATTGGAGACTATTTATCCCAAAAGGAAAAACTAGAAAAAATCGCCAATTTTTCTAGCGTGGAGGGCATCTCTAAAACCAATGCTTGGCAAAAGATCATTCCAGACCAGCACGGCGATTGGATTAACCAGCGGAATAGTAGTTTTGAAAAATTTATCGTGTTGGGGGACAAGAAAGAAAATCTATTTACGTTGTTTTCTGTTTACTCTGGTGGTGTTGCGACTTGTCGAGATGCTTGGTGTCACAATTCCTCTAAAAGAAAAATAGCAGAGAACATGGAACACATGATTGATTTTTACAATCAGGAGGTAAAACGTTTTGAGGAATCAGAACGCAGGGATGTAGATAATTTTATCAATATAGATCCTACCAAAATCAGTTGGGAGCGTACTCAAAAACGTGGTGTGACAGAAGGTCGTTTTGGAAAATATTTAGTAACAAAAATTCAAAAAAGTATTTATCGCCCATTTTCGAAACAGTGGCTTTATTTTGATCGATTTTTTAATTGTTATATTGGACAAATACCTAAAATATTTCCAGAAGACAATTCCGAAAACTTGGTGATTTGTGTTTCTGGTATTGGGGCTAGGAGTGGATTTTCTACTTTGATGCTGGATCGGGTTCCATGTCGTGATAACATTGAAAAGGGGCAATGCTTCCCACGCTACCTTTACGATGTAGAAGAGG
>CAUYTX010000385.1:0-1158 GCA_963575665.1 Gammaproteobacteria bacterium
TCGCAAATGTCCACAATGCCTAGGTTTTTCCATAAAATTACCTCATTCAAAAAAATCTTAAAATCTTCTTCTAGTTCAAACTTTTGTTTCCAAAGGTTGCACACACTTAGGGCGATGAGTGCAGACTCATAGCGGAGAACAAATGAGCATTGCTCTCCGTCAGTGTCTTTGTGGTAACGGGTGAGCATTATCCAAGTCTTTGTGGTTTCGGTTTCCATTGGTTTAGTTTCTATTTATTTTATGTAAGCACACAGGTAAGGATAGCCTATGTCATAAAAGTCTTGTGCGTCACTTGCGAAGGTAAAATAATTTACTGACAGGTGATGGGTTCTGAAACAGTCCCTTGCATCGTGTATGCTTACCTCTAAATGCAAATCTTCTTCACTTAATTTTTTAAGGTGTTCTAAAAGTTGTCCGTAAGTTAATCGTGTGGTTGTGATTTGGGTCATAAAATTAGGAATAAAAATTAAATAGTAGAAGGCAACCAGTAAGTTAGTTCTGTGTCCGTGTTTAGTAAATCAACGGCTAACTTTTGGAAGTGCTTTTTATCCGCTTCCGTGTAGCCCTGCAATTCCGTATCAAGTTCCGTGACACGGTGCAAGTCGGTTATGTTGGAAGAAATAAAGCGAGCATACTTTTCTCCTCTTGGGTTTTGCTCGAAGTTGTATTGAGCGTGACCCGTGAGGATAAGAGTTTCGTCACCGTAAGGGACGAACAGGTTTTCAAAATAGTGATAATGGCTCATAGGATTATTTAAGTCTTTCAAGTTTCATAGCGACATTTTCAAAAGCATCTTGGATGCATTGAACAGACTCGCAACTTAAATAGTCAATCGCTTTGAGTTTTACCTTTTCAATGTTTTCGGGTGTCGGCTCAATCTTATGTTTTATCCATAAGTCAGAGTAAAGTTCCATTGTGAGTTCTTCGTCACAGATTGTGACTATTTCGACCCCGTGTTTTGTTAGAACATCGAGAGCGTTTTGGATTTGTTTTTTTTTGGTGGTTGTTTTTGTTTTCATTGTGGTTGATTGGTTAGATAAAGATTTTAATTGTTTCACAAAAAATAACTTGTTCGCCTTGATTAGCAATTTCTTTTTTTAATTGTTCAAAGGCATCGTTTTCGCTTTGTGCGTCACAACGCCAATAAAGTGATTGGTC
>CAUYTX010000386.1:0-1157 GCA_963575665.1 Gammaproteobacteria bacterium
GTCAAAAGAGACCACCCCGTTCCTGCGGAACACCCCTCCTTATCAAGGAGGGGAGCTAAAAGATAAAGATATTCAAAAATAAACTGATGTTTTGGAAAAGAATTTTAGTTTTAAAACTCCCCTCCTTGATGAGGAGGGGTGCCCTGAAAGGGCGGGGTGGTTGGTTTTAAGGTCATCCTCAGAAACGAGAGGGATTGCCGGGAATTTAGCAAATGAATCAGCTTTCCTCTAATGACATAGAATCCGAATTGAGTTATGCCTATCTTCATGCTGTGGCGGCAAAGGCTGGAGTGGGTTGCAAGATAGGATCGAGGCATGACGATAACGCTGGAATAGATGCCGTGCTTACTGGATGGGGCCATTTGGTGGCTATCGGGAAGAAATAGATATTAAAGTGCAACTAAAAGCTACGACCATAAAACCGATTGACCATGGGAAATCGTGGTCTTATGCCTTAAAAGGGATACACCGTTATGATGATCTGCGCAAACCAACTGTTTCAACACCAAGAATTCTTGTGGTGCTATTCTTGCCTAGTAATTCGGAAGATTGGCTAACACTGGATGACAAGGGACTCGTTCTACGGAAATGTGCTTATTGGGTGAGCCTTCGAAATGCAAAACCATCCGTAAACACCACAACACAAACGGTCTATTTACCAAAAAATCATCGCTTTGACCCAAAGGGCTTGAGTGCATTGATGGCGCGGTTGTCTAATAATGATATTCCAAGCTACCAAGAATTGACTGAATGAACACAGATACCTTGGTTTCCCCCATTGACCTCCGTAATTTTTCAAAGTCATTAGGTTGGGAATTACTAGAAGCCGGATTGCCAGACCGACTTTATGTGATGCAGCACCCAGACTTTCCTCGTCGGCAACTGGTATTCCCCATGGAGGCAACCGCGCCAGATTATGCCGAAACTGTTAGTCTAATACTTGAGAAACTCGGCGAGATGCTGAGCGAATCTCCTCATTCTCTATTGCACCGTGTATTAAATATTGGTAATGACACGGTACGCTTCCGGATTTTTTCCGATTACGACACCGAGCGTTCGCTTCCTTTAGGGTTTGCGGCGTCCTTCTTATCTGGTACACAACGTTGGAGTCCGATCCGAGTGCGCAGTCGAGAATCATCCTTGATTCTCTCTCTACG
>CAUYTX010000387.1:0-1144 GCA_963575665.1 Gammaproteobacteria bacterium
CCCCCCCCCCCCCCCCCCCCCCCCCCCCCCCCCCCCCCCGGGGGGGGGGGGGGGAAGCAGATAGCGTGCCAACGTGGTTGGCACGCTTCTTGCTGCGGTGCTATTGTATTACTATTCTACCTTGGTGCCATAAGTGCTATTCATTTTCTCTTGCAATCGTTTCATCATATTGATGCGCTCATTATAGTAAGAGATGTTCTGTTCAATCTTCAAATCAACACTAGCTTGCAAAAGCTTTTCTATTTGCTCTATATTAGCAAACAGTGACATACGAAGTTCTACAACTTCTGTACAGGTGAGGTCGTTATTTATAATGGTTTTTATCATATTGTTATTGTTTTATTATTTAAATGTTAGATTGAAATCAAATCACCGATTGACCAATTGGCTGGCGTGAAGTAAGTACGTTTCTTCTCGACCCAGACCTTCTGCCGCACACTGCGGAGCTTGCGTTCGATCCGCTCGCGAATCGCAGATTGCTTGCGGTAGGTGATGACCTCCGCGCTCAGGTCGCGACCCCATTGGTCCAACTGAGCGTAAGTCAACTCAGACCACACGGGACGAGGACGGAACCCGTTGATTTCCTTGTATGTGTCGGAGATGAAACCAATGAGTTGGTCGCGGGTCGGAGTAAAGGGAACAGAGTCAGCGTTCATGTTGGATAAATCCTATACGAAAGATCCGAAACCGTCAAGCGATTTCGGATTTATTTTTGTTATTTATTCCTCGCGGAACGAATCGACCCACTTGTCTTCGATCATGTCGAACCACTCGTTCGCTTCGGTGACCTCGGTGGCGGACATCTGAATCATGTCGGACAAGGCGGACTCTGCGCTGATTTCGGAAAACTCATTTACCATGAAGATACCTTAGCCTGGAAAACGCGGTTCGTCAAACATTTTGCAGATATTTTTTCAGATATTTTTTGGCATCGGCCTGGCCTTTTCGCTTGACAATCCAGACGATAGTCAAGGAAAATCGTCGGAAAAAATGCGATTTTTTTTTGCGAAAAAGCTTGACAACCTGCGCGGGTCCAAGGTATAATGGGGTATCCCAAGGGGATACCCCCACCCCCCCCTCCCCCCCCCCCCCCGGGGGGGGGGGGGGGGGGGGGGGGGGGGGCGTGGGTGGGCCCAAAGGTGGG
>CAUYTX010000388.1:0-16737 GCA_963575665.1 Gammaproteobacteria bacterium
CCTCCTACTATTTCAGAAAGATATTTTGTTACCTATGCTTGTTTAGCAATCCCCGCCAAAGGCGGGATAGAACTAGACTGAATAGGCACTCTGGAGGTAGTCTAAAAATTGTCCCGCGATGTTTAGTCCATATAGAGCATCCAATTCTCGAATGCCAGTGGGGCTTGTGACGTTAATCTCTGTGCACCAACTACCAATCACGTCTAGCCCTACGAATGATAACCCACGACAGCGCAATTCTGGACCAATCTGATCACAAATCCAGTAATCACGGGGGGAAAGAGGTTTTCCAATGCCTTTTCCTCCCACGGCTAAGTTAGCGCGTGTCTCCCCCACTGCTGGGATCCGCGCCAACGCGTAAGGCACTGGTATTCCATCTATGAGGATAATCCGCTTGTCTCCTTCCACTACTTCCGGAATGTATTTTTGGGCCATGAAATAGCGTTGATCTAAATGACTCAAGGTTTCCAGCACAACGTTGACGTTGGGATCCCCTAATCTCAATCGAAAAACGGAAGTACCCCCCATGCCATCTAAGGGTTTTACGATGATGTCAGCCTGTTCTGCTAAAAATTTTTTTGCTTGTTCAACTTTTCGAGTGACCAACGTGGGTGGACAACACTCGGGAAACCAGGCGGTAAACAACTTTTCGTTGGCATCTCGTAAAGAAGAAGGACGATTCACAACAAAAGCACCTTTCGCCTCGGCCAGTTCTAGTAGATAAGTCACATAAATGTATTCCATGTTAAAAGGAGGATCCTTTCGCATGAGAATGACATCTAATTGGCTTAGCAGTACTTCAGTGGTATCTGAGAAAGAGTACCAATCGTTTGGATCATCTCGAACGACTAAAGAACGAGCCACCCCGTACACCAGACCATCTCGACTCCAAAGATCTTTTGGCTCGAAATAGGCAATTTTCCAACCCCTGGCCTGCGCAGCCAACAACATGGCAAACGTAGAATCTTTGGCTACTCGGATGGTACTAATGGGATCCATCACGACGCCAAAATGCAAGGTCATGAAAATTGGAGTCCGATCCGAGTGCGCAGTCGATCGTCATCCATGATGCTCTCTCTACGCACGTAAAATCGATTCGCGGTTGGCAGACGCCAGCATTTCGGAAGTGACTTCACTGCCGACGCTTGGTGGTTTTCGCCCGCACACCCGCGCATTACTTTCAGGCCTACCGCCCGTAGCTAACGCTAATATATTCTGGGCAGCGTTAGCATCCCGGTCATGCAGGGTACCACAATTCGGACATTCCCATTTCCGAATGGACAACCCCATATTTTCAACTTGGAACTCGCAATCCGAACAAACTTTACTGGTGGGTTCGAAACGCCCAATGGTAATTAAATTCCTGCCGTACCACTGTGCTTTATATTCCAGCTCCCTGCGGAGCTCTCCCATGCCCACATCACTAATCACACGGGATAACTTTCTATTTCGGAGCATTCCAGATATGTTCAGGTCTTCAAGCGCGATCACCCCCGCACGACGGATGATCTCGGTAGTCTGTTTTTGAAGCCAATCTTTACGAGCATTGGCTACTTTTGCGTGGTATCTGGCTACTCGTAGGGCGGCTTTTTTATATCGCCCACTAACCTTTTTTCCCTTCTGTGGTTTCTGACACCTTGCCATTCTCCGCTGGTATTTTTTCAACGCTCGGAGTTTTTTGGATAAGTGTCTGGGATTCCCTGATTTCCATCCATCCGACGTTACTAAAATATCTGTAATCCCTAGATCAATACCAATAGCAACCTCGTTCGAGGGTAGTTTCTGGATTTCTTCCTCACAAGAAAACGAAACAAAATATCGGCCAGCACTGTCTTTACTGACCGTGACCATTTTTGGAATACCAGTAGGAATCCTAGACCAGCGAATATTTAACGATCCTAATTTCGTTAATCTTAAGAGCTTACCAGCGCGAAAGTAATTGAGTATGACTCTTTGGTCTAATGTGAAACGAATAGATTGCGCAGAGTGTTTCCTTTTGAATTTAGGATACCCCGCTCTTTTGGAAAAAAAGTTAGAAAAAGCAGTCTCCTGATCTCGGAGAGTTTGCTGATATATGGCCGAAGGCGTTTTCTTAAGCCAAGAATAACTTTCCAGCGTTTTTAGAAACGTGAGTTCCTTAGAAAAATCGATTCCATTAACCGATGTTTTTTGATCTTTATAAAGGTGCGCACGCCAACTAAGACAAGCATTCCAAACCCACCGAGCAGACCCAAAGTATCCACTTAGTAATGGAGACTGAGTAGCCGTTGGGTAGAATCGAAACCGATACGCTCGTTGCATAGGTAAAATGATATAATAATTAAAGGAAGTTGTCTAATCGCGCCGAGGAGTGCAGTCATTCCGAAATGTGACACCCAAACCGCAAACCGCTTTTTCGGATCGGACGGCTCTGAAATCTGCCGCCGAACGCCCGACCTCGCTATCGGAATTGGTAGACCTCCTAGATCCGATTCCTCTGTGACCGATGAGGCCGGTCACCCGCTCCGCCATGGCTTAAACCGGCGGGGTCACTCGACTTCCCTGTCGAGTTCCCAAGCAGAACTGTATTCTTTCCCTGACCTCATCCCCAACCCATCTCCTTCCCAGGAGAGGGGAGACAAGAAGCAAGATTTTTCCTTATTCCCCCTCGCCCTTTAGGAAGAGGAGGTTAGGGGGTGAGGTTGTCTTTTGAGGGTTTTGGGTAAGGTTGTATTTTACTGTTCTGTCTTGATTTAGCTATAAAACCCCTCGTGAGAGGGTTTTCAGTTTTGGGAGCGTCTCCGTGGGAAAATCTTCTCAACCTATTCAAAATGATGAGTTCACTCTCGAGGAAGGAAAGGTCAAGGTCAAACCACCTCGCCTATACAAAGTAATCCTTTTGAACGACGACTACACTCCCATGGAGTTCGTTGTCACCGTGTTAGAGCAATTTTTTTCTATGCACCACGAGTTAGCAGTACAAGTCATGTTACAGGTACACACCCAAGGTCGCGGAACGTGTGGAGTTTTTTCTCGGGAGATCGCAGAGACTAAGATATTTCAGGTAAACGAATACTCTCGACAGTACCAGTATCCCTTGCAGTGTACAATGGAACTCGACAGGGAAGTCGAGTGACCCTGCAAGCCATGGCGGAGGCGACAAATACTAAGTGTCGGCGGTGAAGTCACTTCCGAAACGCTGGCATCTGCCAATCGTGAACCGATTTTACGTGCATAGAGAGAGCGTCATGGATGACGATCGACTGCGCACTCGGATCGGACTCCAAGTGCGACGTTAATTTATGGGAGAAGTACGCATCATCGGTGGACAATGGCGTGGACGCAAAATAGAAGTTTTAGATAAAAAAGGTCTACGACCCACACCTAACCGAGTTCGCGAAACCCTATTCAACTGGTTACAAGGATATGTGGAGGGTACTAGGTGTTTAGATTTATTTGCAGGCAGTGGTGCTTTGGGATTTGAAGCCCTGTCACGTGGTGCCACTGAAGTCGTTTTTGTCGAACAAGACCGCGAAACTGCACAAACACTACGTAATCAATGCGCACGATTGGGAACAAAGCAAGCTCAGGTAATGCACATGGATGCGCTCTCCTACCTAAAAAACACCCCCTCTAAACCTTTTGACGTAATCTTCTTAGATCCCCCTTTTTTTCAGAACTGGATTAGCCTTTTGTGCCCCGTGTTGGCTAACCTTGGTTGGTTGGCACCGGACGCTCGTGTTTATCTCGAAACTGAAAAAATACTGTCCTCGCTACCTTTACCTCAAGATTGGGTATTATTGCGTTCGGGTTCTGCTGGAGAAGTAAACTATGCTTTGGTGTTTTTGCCAGTTATAGCTAATTAACCTGAGTTCGACCTAAAGAGTGATTTAAGTAATTGTTTTAGCTACACTTAAACATGATAAGTATCTTGATAAAAATGGAGGGTGCCATGGGTGTCACAGAAGTTTTTTGCGATGTTGATGATTTTTATAAAATTTTTTTACAGGTGTGGACCCGGTCTCCTTCGAAGGGAGAGAAAAAAACGCACTCGAAAGTTTGCTATGTTTCCTTCGGAGGTAATGGCAATCTTGATTCTATTTCACCGTTTAGGATACAGAAACTTTAAGAATTTTTATCTTGGTTATGTCCCATCCATGTTAGGAAAAGAGTTTCCAAATCGAGTCAGTTATAACCGATTTATTGAATTAGGGCAGTCTGTTTTGATTCCATTGTGTGCTTATTTGAACACGCGTCGTGTGTCCTCTAAGGGCATTGCTTTTGTCGACTCGCTTTCATTACGCGTCTGCCATAATCGGCGTATTTCACGCCACAAAACGTTTTTAGGAATAGCTGAACGAGGCAAAGATTCTGTGGATTAGTTTTACGGTTTTAAGCTGCATCTTGCTATTGATGATGAAGGTGAATTGATTGCATTCTTTGTAACTCCTGGTAATGTAGATGATCGTAAATGTTTGATAAAGATGGTAAAATTTGTAAAAGGTAAATTATTTGGAGACAAAGGCTACCTCTCTAAAACCCTTTAAGAAGAATTGTCTGAAAAGGGTATTCAATTAATCAAGAGAGTACGTCGTAATATAAAAAAAGTGTTTTTAGAAGATTTCGATAGAATACTGTTGCGCAAACGGATGATCATTGAAACAGTAAATGACCAGTTGAAAAACATTTCTCAGCTAGAGCATACACGCCATCGGAGTCTTACTGGTTTTATGGTCAATCTCCTTTGTGGGCTGATTGCTTATTCGTGGCAAATTAAGAAACCTTCTTTAAATCTCCGTGATAAAATGTAGACGAATTGGTTGCTCTACTATTAGAGTGAGTTCTATTTTTCACTTAAACACCATAAATCTTACGTCGAACTCAGGTTTCTTACGTCGAACTCAGGTTACACAGCACTTATTCAAACTTAGGTATCCAAAATGTTTGAAACCTTCTTTCTAGGATTGCTATAAATCAAATAAATACAGTGAGTTAGCTTTTTTCTTACGTCGAACTCAGGTTACCATAGCTTTGCTATAATCCCTGAACAGAAAAATGAACCGCTTGGCCTTGTTGGGTGACCATCACGGAATGACTGGGGGCGGGTGGTGTTTCAGTTTCCGCTGCAAAGACAGGGGCCGTGGCCAAGAGCATTACTCTGGCTAGGGCGTATCGCTTTAAAATGGGTTTTATTAGTGGTACAGCTAAATCACAGAAAATTGACCTCACCCCCGGCCCCTCTCCCTGACAGGAGAGGGGAGCAATGATCTTCCAAGTCTTTGCCTCTTCCTTTATTTTTCTGTGTTTTCTTTGCATTCTCCCCTCTCCTGCTAGGGAGAGGGGCCGGGGGTGAGGTCGACGTTTTTATTCTTTAGCTATCTTGGCCATAAGTCGTACTTCTGCCCGTATGGCGCATTCTAACTCTTCTACTAATTTATCATTTTCTACTTTGTGGTGGGGAACCCCCCGAATGTAAAGCAGATTGGGTGATCCACCAGCTAGGCCTACGTGTGCCTCGCGTGCCTCGCCAGGTCCATTGACCACACACCCTAACACCGACACATTTAACGGTTCTAAAATATCAGAAAGACGCTCTTCTAGTGCATTGACCACACTGATGACATCAAATTCTTGACGTGCGCAAGAAGGACAAGCGATTAGGTTAATACCTTTGTTTCGGATTTTTAGGCTTTTTAGGATATCAAATCCTACTTTTACCTCTTCTACCGGATCCGCAGCCAGTGAAACCCGCAAGGTGTCGCCAATACCTTCTGAAAGTAATATCCCCATGGCGATCGCCGATTTGACCGTACCAGACCTAGCCGCACCTGCTTCTGTTACTCCGAGATGTAAAGGTTGTTCAATTCGCTTAGCAAGGTCTCGATAAGCTTGGACAGTCATGAATACGTCGGAAGACTTAAGGCTCACCTTAAAATTTGGAAAATCCATTCGTTCTAAAAAATCGATGTGGCGCATGGCGGATGCTACCAGTGCTTGTGCCGTGGGCTCTCCGTATTTTTTTTGTAAATCCTTTTCTAGGGAACCTGAATTCACACCAATTCGAATTGGGATCCCCCTTTCTCGTGCAGCCTCCACTACTGCCCGAACGCGATCTTCTCGACCAATATTCCCTGGGTTAATTCGAAGACAGTCCGTACCTAACTCGGCAACACGCAAAGCAATTCGATAATCAAAATGGATGTCGGCAATTAACGGAAGTAAGGTTTGTTTTTTGATTTCACCAAATGCCTCCGCGGAAGCAAGGTCAGGTACTGAAATCCTAACAATGTCCACTCCTGCTTTTTCCAGTGCTCGTACTTGGGCTAGGGTGGCAGGTACGTTTAGGGTTTCCGTGTTAGTCATGCTCTGAACGCTGATCGGTGCATCTCCTCCGACCAACACTGTGCCCACTCGAATTTGGCGCGAGACCCGACGTTGAATGTCCATCAATTATCGCCTACGGTAAAACGTGCTCCCTTCCCTTTCACGTGGGACTTAAAGTCAAAAGGTTGACCGTTGTATTCCAAAGTCACGCCACGAGCTCTGCTAAGATGCACCTTGAACGGCGGTTGTCCTTGAAAGGACTTGGACTGGTCTGCCTTGAGAGGAGAGTTGGTTAATACTTTCCCTTTTGCGTCTTGAATCTTGACCCAACTTTCAGAAGTTGTTCGAACGACCAAAGTGGAACTAGAAGGAGGTTCTGCTCCGGATGGATTAGGTGGTGTAGGAGTGGTGACTTGGGTCTCTGGTGATCCTGTCGTCGATGTAGATGTAACTGAGTGTTCAGAAGATCCAGGGGACGATCCCGTAGCAGGGGTTGTATCGTGTTTCGCCGTAGTAGGCGTAGGGCTTTCTTCTGGAGGAGGGCCGGAGGTCAAGATTTCAGCCATTTCCCGTGCAGGTGGATTATTGGTGCCAAGAGCATTAGAAGGGTTTTCAAAGTTGTTTGAATGAGTTGCTGATTCTGAAGACTTAGGCAAAGTATCAATCTTGTTTCCTTCGGGTGCATAACGACTTTGCCACCAGATCGCCACTAATCCGATAAGACCCAACACAACCACATAGGTAAACAAACGCCATCCCTTGTCCCCATGAGTGTCCGTTTTAGCACATGCGGTGGCCGACAACACGGGACTACTAGATCGGTCATAAAAGGGAATCAGTGGTTTTGGATCAATCCCAACTAGTCCAGCGTAGCCACGTACATAACCACGAACGAAAGTGAGCGAGGGCAAATTCGCCAAATCGTTTTCTTCTAACGCTTTGACGACATTTGTGGTTAAGCGTAATTTGGTGGCAATTTCCGTTTGTGCCCAATTACGTGCTTCTCGAGCGATTCGCAACTTTTCACCCGGATCTGAAACTACTTCCCCAGAAAAAGTAGAGGGTGCAACTTGGGGCTTAGCCAACAGAAGGTCAAGGTTTTCTGACCGATCTATATCCTCATTTGGATCAAGGTGAATTGAGTTATCCATCATTTCTTTACGTCCTCAAAGGGTTGGTTGAGTTGCCGCGTTTCTGGAGATTCTGGAAACTTCTTTCGAAGCTGTTCTTGACAGTAAACTACTAGCTTCTCGTCGTTAAGTGCTTTTCCCAAATGAACGCCGAGCAAAAAACCTGCTGGAGTACCACGTGTGGCCTCTAAGTGACGTTGTAAATAATTCTTTGCAAGCGGTAAGTGATCCGATTGAAAAGCAACTCGCGCGGACTCCAGCAGAGCGCGAGGCAAGGTAGGCGTAATAGCCAGTGCTTCTTCAAAACGTTTTTCAGCTCGGATAAAATCTCCATTTTTAAGTGCAATCAGTCCTAAGGCTTCGTAAGCGACTGCCTTTTGTTCTGAGGCAGGTCCTGCCACGACGGTTTGGAACTTTTCGGCCGCTTCAGTGTATTTGCCCTGGTTATACAAAAGGGTTGCGTAATTGTAGGAAGCTGTGATGTCTCTAGGAGCTAGCCGTAAAGCAATTTGGTACTCTGCTTCCGCAGCACCGGGATTTCTTAATTCCCCATAAACCACTGCGAGGTCATGGTGCGCTTTGGCAAAATCCGGTTCTAGTTGAATCGCTTTGTGCAATCTAGCTTCTGCTAAGTCCAGGCTACCTTGGAGAAGATACTGACGCCCGAGGTTGGCATATGCCTCCGCAGCATTTTTAGGTCGCGCATCCTCTTCCGAACCAATAGGCGTTTGGCTGGCGCAACCCGCTACTAAAACAACTAAAGGTATAAAGTAATTTTGAAGCCTCACAACAGCGGCTCTTGCGAATGAATTTTGGTTCTAGTTACTTGACCTACCAGCTGCCCACAGGCCGCATCGATGTCCTCCCCACGGGTTTTTCGAGTAATGGTAATAAAACCCGCGTCTAGCAAAATTTTTCGAAAAAGATCAATTTTGTCTTGGGGGGGGCGACGATAATTGGAGCCCGGAAATGGATTGAATGGAATTAAATTGACCTTGCAAGGAATCCCTCGAAGCAACGTAGCCAATTCGCGGGCTTGCTCGAGGCTATCGTTGATTCCGGCCAACAAAGCATACTCAAAAGTAATGTAACGATGGGAAGGGCTGCGATTTCTCGAAGTTTCTGAAGAAACGTGGCGTCGACAAGCTGCCATTAGCTCTGCAATGGGATATTTCTTATTAAGAGGTACGAGTTGGGTACGTAGTGTATCCGTGGTGGCATGTAAAGAGACTGCAATGTTAACGGGTGAAAGTTCGCGTAAACGATCCATGCCGGGCACGATCCCTGCCGTGCTGACCGTCACATGACGCCAAGACAATCCGTAGGCTAAATCATCCAACATGAGGTTCATGGCTGGAACCACATTTTCTAGGTTTAGTAGAGGTTCTCCCATCCCCATGAGCACCACATTGCTGATTGGGCGATCTTGTTTGGTTTCAGCACGAAGCCAGTGATAGGCAACCCAAAGTTGTCCAACGATTTCTGACACAGACAAGTTACGACTAAAACCTTGCTGCCCAGTCGAACAAAAAGCGCATTTTAGAGGACAACCTACTTGTGAAGAGACACATAGTGTGGCTCGATCTCCTTCTGGAATGTAGACCGTTTCAATTTCCTGACCATCTCGGAGACGCATAGCCCATTTGTGGGTTCCGTCCCTTGAGGCAAGATGTTTGGAAACCTTTGGGATAGCTATCTCGGCAACATCTCTCAATCGAGCACGTAAGCTTTTTCCCACATTGGTCATAGCGTCTAAATGAGTAACACCTAGACGATGAATCCAAGGGATGACTTGCGTTGCTCGAAAGGACCTCTCACCTAAATCGACAAAAAAGGCCTCCATTTCCCGACGGTCAAGACCCAGCAAATTGATCTCCATCGGCTCTAACCCGGCACCTATCGAGTGCGAGGACAAAAATCCTGCGAGTTAAAGAAGAAAGAGATCTCAGTCATGGCAGTTTCTGGAGCATCAGAACCATGTACGGCATTCTCTTCGACGTTGGTGGCAAAATCAGCGCGGATTGTACCTGGGGCTGCATTTTTAGGATTTGTTGCCCCCATGAGCTCTCGATTCCGGGCAATGGCGTTCTCTCCTTCCAGTACTTGTACGAATACTGGGCCAGAAGTCATGAAACGCACTAAATCTTGATAAAACGGTCGTTCACGGTGAACTGCGTAAAAACCCTCCGCCTGGTGTTGAGTGAGATGTATCATCCGAGCGGCTACAATACGGAGACCACCCTGTTCAAAACGCTGGAGGATAGCACCGATCACGTTTTTAGCAACGGCATCTGGTTTCACAATAGAGAGTGTTCGTTCGACTGCCATTTTTCGCACCTTTCATGAAACTTCTATTATACTATGAAGTAAGGGTTTTGAGCTACGTCGGCATGTTTTGGAGCACGGGGTATTGGATGAAAAAGTTTTATGAAACGAATCTACGGATTGTCATTTTAATCTTTACTCTAACGAATGTGGTCTGGGCTGAAGATCCTGAGGTAATACCTACCACCCCTGCTGAGAAAGTTTCTGCAGAAGAACCTCAAATACCCACGGATCCTCCTCCTCCGTTTCCTGCTCAGGGAGAACCTGTTTATGACGTATTGGTAGGCGAAATTGCAGGACAGAGAGGACAATTTTCGCTGTCGGCCGACCACTATGTACGAGCAGCACGACAAAGCCGCGATCCGAGCGTAGCAGAGCGTGCTACTAAGGTCTCTGCTCTAGCGAATGAGGTCAAAAACGCTTTAGAAAGTGTACAACTTTGGGTGGACTTAAAACCAGAGAGCAAAGACGCCTACCAAGCATTTGCAGTCCTACTTTTGCGAGTAGGTGACTTTCCTGGCGCAACGGCAAAACTAGAAACTTTATTGACCCTTTTTGATTCCCGAAAACCAGAGGACTCCTATGGAACTGTAGCAACTCTGTTAGGGCGTGAACCTAACCGAGAAGCTGCCTTGTCCATTATGGGAAAATTAGTAGATCGTTCAAACAAGCAACGACCTGAAGCATTGCTTGCCATGAGCCGTCTTGCGTTAGATGCAAAGCGTCCTGTACTCGCTTTGGAATCATTAGACAAAGCATTGACCATTCGTTCTGGCTGGATGGATGCCATTCTGCTGCGCGCCCGTGTTTTACAAATTCAAAACATAGAGGACTCTCGTGCTTATCTCGCAGGGTTTCTGAAATCTCATCCAAACGATATACCGTTAAGGCTTGCCTATGCTCATATACTTCTCGATACAAAAAAGTTCGACCAAGCACGCGCACAATATTTTATCCTGTCGCAGCAAAAATCTAACGATAGTGAGATTAACAGTGAGATTCTATTCGTCTTGGGTGCCTTATACCTAGAAGCCAAGCAAGAATATAATGCTAAAAGACAGTTTTTACGTTTACTAAAAAGTGGTCAGAAAACTGAAGTAGCCAATTTTTATTTAGGCCAAATTTCAGAAATGCAGAAACGGCCTACGGAGGCATTGAGTTGGTATCAAGCCGTCAAAGAAGGGGATCATGCGCTAGATGCACAAATTCGAGCAGCAGCAATTTTAGTAGGAAAAGGTAATCTCGCCGCAGCAAGAGATTGTTTGCACTCTGTGGAACCAAAAGATACTGCACAGGTCATTCGGTTGATACTAGTAGAAAACGAATTTTTACGCGATGTAGGTCACTTCGAGGAGTCACTAGATTTACTCTCGCGAGCGATTTCGGAAGTGCCTGGCAATGTAGATTTTTTATATGCCCGTGCAGTTACTGCTGACAAACTTAATCGCCTATCGATTATGGAAGAAGATTTAAGTGCCATATTAAAAATAGATCCAAATCACGTTCAAGCATTAAATATGTTTGGTTACGTTCTAGCAGACCGTGTAAGTCGTCTTCAAGAGTCTTTGGGATATATTCAGCGTGCCTTAGCACTGCGTCCTAATGATTTTTATATTTTGGATAGCATGGGTTGGCTCCAGTATCGAATGGGTAAAAATGCCGAAGCAATTACCTATTTAAAGAGAGCATTGGGCACAAAGGCTGATCCAGAGGTAGCAGCTCACCTTGGGGAGGTGCTTTGGAGTACCGGAGATCGACGAGGCGCGCGCAAGGTTTGGCTTCGCGCTCTTAAGACTGCTCCAAAGGCAAAGATCTTGTTAGACACGATGAAACGTTTTGGAGAAAAGGTGTATTGAAGGAAAAATTTGTAGGCCTAATGCTGACCCTTTCGTTCAGCGGTTGTACTCAGCTACCTTCTAGCTTAGAAAACGAATCCCGCTGGGAAGCGCGTCGACAGGCACTAGAGTTATTAGAGAATTGGACATTAGATGGTCGGATTGCCATACACCGCGGAGAAGAAGGTTGGCATGTTTCTCTCCATTGGGAACAACAAGGCAGTACTTACCGAATGCAAATCTCTGGTCCAGCAGGCCAAGGAGCAGCACGAATAGAAGGGAACAGCTCCTCTGTTCTTCTAACGCAGGGCAACGGCCAAGTCGTTCGCGCGTACCAACCTGAAGAACTACTTGCTCGCGTAATAGAAGGTGGAGAGCAGATCCCTGTGACGGCATTAAGACGTTGGGTGATAGGCTTGCCTTCACCCAACACCGAAACACAGACCCTAGACCCTGAAGGTCACTTGGCTTCTCTTCGACAAGAAGGTTGGAACGTAGGTTTTGAGCGTTACACCGCAGTAGGTACTTTAGATTTACCGAAACGAATTGTCTTAGAACGTCCTACGATTACTATAAAATTAGTGGTGGATTATTGGGGCGTGCCTAACCAAACGTTGATTACCTCAAGATCAGCTTCGCTTAACTGACCTGCGGATTGTTTGAGGCGGAGGGTATTTAGAACGTAGTTATAGCGAGAACTGGAATAGTCTCTCTCCGCTGCGTACAGGAGTCGTTGGGCATTGAGCACATCCACAATGGTGCGCGTCCCTACTTGATAACCTGCCTCAGTAGCATCAAGGGCACTGCGATTGGAAATCAGTGCTTGCTTAAAAGCGTTGACTTGCGCGATTCCTGCCAACACACCAAGGTAAGCATTTCTCGTATTCAGAATGGTAGCACGCTTTTGTTGCTCAAGTAATTCAGTGGCACGAGTGTAATCCGATTCTGCCTGCCGAACCCTTGAGTTTACGATGCCGCCTTGGTAGAATGGGACGGTAATCCGCAACCCTACCGTACCATTCCAAGTATCAGTGCCTCCGTAATTGCCTCCATCCGTATCTGCGTTTTGAAAACTACTGATCAAATCGAAGCGCGGATGGTGTGCAGAACGCTGCACATCTACCTGTTCTCGAGCAATTTCTACTTGTGACTGCGCAATAGACAACGTCAGGTTTTGTTCAATTGCTATCTCAGTCCACTGTTCTAAATCTTCAGGATTTGGTTTTACTAAAGGAATTTTCTCACTTAATGGTGATAATGTTTTTACTTCTTCGCCTGTGATCTCTCTCAGTGCTTCTTGCGTGTTAGCCAATTGATTTTCAGCAATAATTTCTTTTGCCGTAGCAAGATCATAACTTGCTTGTGTCTCGTGGACATCCGTCATGGCAATCAGCCCAACGGAAAATCGCTGCTTGCTTTGCTCCAATTGTCTTGATATTGCTTGTTTTTCGGCACGAGCCGTTTCTAAGGAATCCACAGCTGCTAAAATTTCAAAGTATCGTTGGGAAACTCGAAGCATGAGGTCTTGTCTTGCAGCACCATACTCAAAATCGGACTGGCCAACTCGGATTTTAGCTTGGCGTAAGATCGGAAAATTCTCACGGTGGTAGACAGGCTGTACTAGGCTCAAAATAAATGTTTGGCTTGGATAGCTATAAACCCTACTACTGGCAAAAATCGAACTAAGAGCTGTTGAATGTTTATAAGTAGATTGGTAACGGCTATGGTTTAGATCCGCTTCTCCACTGATGGAGGGTAAAAAATTTCCCCTTGCCTGAGTAATTTGTTCTGATATGCCTTCCCTAGCAGCCAACGCCGCATAAAAGGCAGGATCACTCTCCGAGGCGAGCTGATACACCTGCATGAGATCTTCTGCCTGAACGGGAGAGGACAATGCAAGAGACGCTCCCACTGCAAAGTAAAAGTGGCAACTTAAAATTCGACTACGAAGCAACGCCGTTTTCCGTCGATGACCAGGACAAAAGAGATGGTAGGCGCGAGTGGGATCGAACCACCGACCACTACCATGTCAAGGTAGTGCTCTACCACTGAGCTACGCGCCTACTTCCAAAACAGGATAACTAGATTTTGGTCAACATGCAAGACCTAAAATTTTTCACTTTTCACAAAAGTATCAAAACTATTGCTTTTGGGGAGCTACCTATGTCACCATAACACTCAGTGATTAACCCAATGCGTACGGTTCAAGAATGCCAGATCTGCTCTTAGTCATTCTCCAGGCCGCTCTTGTCGTGAGCATCCCAATTTTGGTCGCTAACGGTGGCGAGACCTTGATGCACATCATCGCGCATCATGAGTTCCACGCGATCCCGATTTTGACTACTTTGGCGAGATTCCAGGGGCTGTTGGCCGGTGGCCTCCTTCTCCACGCTACTTTTGATGAAAGCTACTACGACCTTCAGGTCTTATTTACTCCTGCAAGCAAGTGGAACCTCACAATCCATCAATTTTTGTTGGAGCGTGCCAATCTTTTTGCCTATAACCCAGATTCGCTACTGGATCTATTGTGGGGTCAACCGGTAAGTGGTCGGGGAATCCTCGTAGCACTTGTGGTTGGGGTGATTCCTCTCCTTCTAGTGTTCATGTGTTTCCGCGTTTGGAAGTTTTGGGCTGCTCTTCGGGGAATCGTAGCCTGCGCTGGTACTGCCCTCTGGTCTGCTTGGATCACAGTGTACCTAGTTTGCTTGGTTTTCTGGGGATTGTATGTCCTAAATTATTGGAGCTTGGCACTCCTCGCTGTGTACATTCAGCATCAGCGCGGCAAAGGTGGACACCATTGATGGCAAGTATGTGTTGACTATTCGAAAAAACACATACTTGGTAATAGCGTTTTTTGCTTTGGTTCACTTGGTACTTTGGGCGGCGTTGTGCCCTTCCTGTTCTGCCGTTTTTACAAAGACGTTTCCAAGTGTTTCTTTTGCACCTTACCGTCATGGTCAAAGCCCACTCTTAGAACGCTATCCAACTCTTTCCGAAATAGAGGAGGATATAGCCAATCTTGCCGAAGTCCCTCGGGCTTTGGCAATTCGCACCTATAGCAGTCGTGGGGGTTTGGAGCAAGTTCCAAATCTAGCTCAAAAGTATGGACTTGTCTTGTATCAAGGGGCGTGGTTGTCCAGTCCACACAGGCCAGACGGCATACCCACTTCCAATGACTTAGAAATATCCTCTGCAATTCGATTGGCAAATGCCTATCCTAAGGCTATTCGTCGTGTAATCGTTGGAAACGAAGTTTTATTGCGCGGTGAATTAACGCCAAAACAACTTATTGAGTACATCCACCGCGTTAAATCATCGATCTCTCAACCGGTTACGTACGCGGATGTTTGGGCTTTCTTTGAGAAATACCCAGAAGTAGGAAGGGCAGTCGATATCCTCACAATTCATATCTTGCCTTATTGGGAAGATGAGCCTATTTCCTCTAAAGAAGCCATTAACCATGTTCTTTGGGTCTACCAAAGAATGCAATCTCTGTTCCCAGGAAAACCAATTTTTATTGGAGAGATCGGATGGCCTACGCAAGGCCGATCGCGTGGATCAGCCGAACCTTCGTTGAGGAATAGTGTTGAATTTGCAAATGCGGTCAATACATTAGCCAAAGAAAAAGGTTTTGACTTTAATTGGGTCGAAGCATTTGATCAATCGTGGAAGAGCCAAACTGAAGGTACCGTTGGTGCTAATTGGGGAGTTTTAAACGAAGACCGACACTTAAAAATCAAAGGCTGCGTGCTACTGGCTTATGTGGCCATGTTGCTTGGGGTGGTGTTAGCTATCTTTGGACAAGATAAACATTGGCGAAATGTTGCTTTTGCCCAGTTACTCGGTGCCCTTGTATTGATTCAGGCTGATTATGTCCTAAGTATTGCCTACACACCTTTAGAAATCGCTTGGGCATGGCTACGCATCCTTTCCTATTGTTTGTTTACTGGACTACTTTGGCGTGTGAACCAAAAAAAGCAACAAGCTGCACGTGGGTTTTTGAGTCTTTACGTACTGGCCGCATTGTTCAACACACTCTTATTGCTTTTAGATGGTCGTTATCGCGATATCTCAACGCTCGAATTTTTACTCCCAAGTATTGGAGTGTTGGCATATGCCCTAACCACTTCTCCAAGTTTATCTTGGAAGAGTTTTTCATTGTCTCGAATTTTTCCAGGAAAATCAACGTATGACCCTATTTCTCCAAAACGTGCTTCTATCTTATTGATTACCGCAATGGCTATTGGCCCTCTTTCAGAATCTTGGGCATTAAGCCAGGGTACAGACTTCCTACGTTTACATTCTACTTGGGCAGATCGAGTACCGTTGTTACTAAATGCGTTGGTTGCTAATCAAGAGATGTTAGGTTGGTCTGCCGTGCTTGGATGTATGGCCATACCTTATTTACTAGAGTGGAACTCATTTCGGCGCGCGGTAGATAAGGTTTATGTTTCCTGAGTTCTCTTCTCCCGGTTGGTTTTTCTTATTGCTCGTTCCAGTTTTACTAGAGTTTTTACCAGAAATACGTCGTCGTACCTACGAAGAAGATCGAATTCATCAATACGCAGACCCACATCTTTTTCCTCATTTGCTTTTATCAGGTGCCACTGCTAAAACAAAGAAATACAAAAAAATCTATTGGGGTTTTCTTTGGTTACTTGGATCATTGGCTATGGCGGGGCCACGTTGGGGTTACACAGATTTAGAAATCAGACAACCAGGGTCTGACCTGGTAATACTGTTGGATCTCTCTCGTTCCATGGAAGTGAAGGATGTAAAACCTAGTCGAATTGCGCGTGCACGCCAAGAGATTGACGATTTGTTGCGGTTAAAATCTGCACTCCGAGTTGGTTTGATTGGTTATGCATCGGTGGCCCATGTATTGGCTCCAATTACAGAAGATGCAGAAACTTTACGGAATCTACTTCCTTCGTTGTCTCCAGAATTAGTGCGGTTGCCAGGAAGTCGTCTCTCTTCCGCTTTAGATCGTGCTAAACGGTTGTTTTCTTTTCAATTGCCCGGTGCGACCCGCCATCTCCTTTTAATTAGCGATGGGGATTTTGATGAACCCGATCTTGAAACCATGGTTAGCAAATTACATCAGGGCGGGATACAACTACATGTTTTAGGTGTTGGCACAGAGC
>CAUYTX010000389.1:0-1138 GCA_963575665.1 Gammaproteobacteria bacterium
TTGTTCGCATTTGATCGTAGGACGTGACCATGCTGGCGTGGGTTCATATTATGGCCCGTTTGATGCCCACCACATTTTTGACGAAATTCCAAAGGATGCCCTCGAAACCAAGCCCCTGAAGATTGATTGGACTTTCTGGTGTTACCGTTGCGGCGGTATGGCTTCAATGAGAACCTGCCCTCATGGGGATAAGGATCGGCTTCTGCTGTCTGGCACCAAACTCCGCAAACTTCTTTCAGAAGGTGGAGAAGTGCCCTCCGAATTTAGCCGTTCAGAAGTCCTAACGATCTTACGCGAGTATTATGCAAGCCTACAGTCTCATGAGAAAGTAGAAGTAAAACTCTCGGGACACTCGGGTAGGTAGTCATAGGTTTTTCGTAAAGATACTACCCCGCCATGCGAGATATCCCGAATGGGGAGGGTAGTATTTGTTTTTCTCAAAAGTTTTTACAATGAGAGAAGAGGCGTGGTTGCATAGATCAATAGAATACACGCCCAAAGTTAGGTAATTAGTAGACAACCCGGAGATAAGCAATGCCAACGTTTGTACGTACGGACAAGTGTGACGGTTGCAAAGGGCAGGACAAAACTGCCTGCATGTACATCTGCCCACACGATCTGATGAAGCTCGACAAAGATGGGTCAGAAACTGGGCATGCAATGCGTGCTTTTAACCAAGAACCCGAGCAGTGCTGGGAATGCTACTCCTGCGTTAAGATTTGCCCGCAGAATGCCATTGAAGCACGCCACTACGCAGACGTCGTTCCTTTAGGCGGTTCTGTGCAGCCCTTGCGTGGTTCTGATTCGATCTTGTGGACTATTAAGTTCCGCAATGGGACCATGAAGCGATTCAAGTTCCCAATTCGTACCACTCCAGAAGGTTCGATTGACCCTTACGGCAGCAAGCCCATGCCGAAGATGGCCGACATTGGCAATCTCGGATATTTCACGGATGAAAACGGCTTCCGTGCTGGTAACCCCGCTGAGTTAATCCGTAAGTAAACAGCAGAATATTGCCCTACCTTATTTTTCGAGTAGAGAAAACATGTCCGGTACTTTTGGCAATCCCGAAGTCGTTCAGGAAGAAGTAGATATCCTGTTGATTGGTGGCGGTATGGCCTGCTGTGGCGCCGCTTTT
>CAUYTX010000390.1:0-1137 GCA_963575665.1 Gammaproteobacteria bacterium
ATACAATTATACAATTAACTAAATGGCTACTTCCCTATTTAAACGAATATCTAAAACAGTATCTGGACTCTTCTCCACTGTAAAGTCTAAGGCGAAGAGAACTTCGAAGAGAATTTCAAAGAGAATTTCTCTTCGAAATTCTAGTTTAAAAGTTCCTTTTAAACGTTCTTCAGCTAAACTAAGCCGTAAAAAAAGGGTAATAAAGGTAAAAAAACCTGCTCGAATGAGAAGATTAGCAACCTATAAAAGTGACCCAATGGCGCCTTACTACTAAGTACTAAGTACTAAGTACTCAGTACTCAGTACTCAGTACTCAGTACTCATTACTGTATAATAGGTTAAGAACGGTACAATACCATTACTACCAATTACAAATATATTTTTTTATATGAGTACTATTATATAATTAACTAACTAAATGGCTCCATCCTTTTTTAAACGAGTATCTAAAACCTTATCTGGATTATTTGGAGATGCTAAAAAAAAAGTAGCATTAAAGAAGAAGCCTAGCTTAAGACTACCATATGTCAGATCCCGTCGAATTAGTATAAATCTTCCAAGGGCTAAACCACTTAGTCCACTAAGTAAATCATTAGGTATGTCAAAGAAGACAATAAAGAAGTCATCAGCAAAGAAGTCAGTAAAGAGAACACCAGTAAATAAGAACAGAAGTATGGATGCATTTTACTTGTAAAAATTGAAATATTTTTTAGCGTTAGCACATCGTTAGCAAACAAGGAAAGAATAACAACATTAGCATTAGCATTATGGATGAACTAACAGATATAATGAGTATTATAAATTTAGAATCATCAGAAGGAAGAACTAAGATTCTATACGATTCTATAAAAAATAGTAACGACGTATTAAATATATACGATCCTAGTGCCGTTAATATATCTAATATGGAATATACATGTGGCTTAGCTTTAGAGAGATATAGATACTATATGAAGTATCTATATGTAGACGAATGGGATAATAGACAAATAGTCAATTATATATATGAATATTGTAACACTGGTAATAGTAATGGTAATGGTAATAGTATTACTATACAAGAGCGTTATCTATTAATGCAAGTAATAGATCTTAAAATCTATAAAGATATTCATTTAGGGACATTAAAAGATTAAA
>CAUYTX010000391.1:0-1131 GCA_963575665.1 Gammaproteobacteria bacterium
TTAAACAAAAATGGAAAATAAAAAAATAACACCCATTACACGTATTAACCGCTTTTTTATTGGAAATACCGTCTAGAATCTCTTGTCTTCTTTCGGGGCCAATTTTTTGGTTCTTAATGTTAATATTGGTTAAATAACCTTTAGGCATTGCACACATATCTTTTATCTTTATTTTTATACAGCTCTAAACTCATTAGCGTCTACACTAGCACAAATAACTGTTCTGTGACAACCATAATGCTTTGCTATATTATCGATTTTTAAATTTTGGGTGATATAAAAAAAATACAATTCTTCTTCAGTTATTTTATATTTAAAATTAGGGTTATTTTCACCTTTAAATGTACCTTCTTTTTTTAACCTTTAAGCTTCTTTTTAATAATACATCTTTTGATAATGATATACCATACATTGGATTATTTTCACCAGAATTGTTTTCACTCATTTTTTTTATTGTTTCTGACCCATGTTTATAACCTAAACAATGTTTGTTACCTTTATGTAAATTACCAATTAGCTTTTTAGTTTCTTCTGAATGTTTTAAACCTAAAGCTTTTGAGTTTCCCAACATATTTTCTTTCATTTTATTTTTTAGGTTTTTAGACCATTCATCATTTTCCCATAGTTTAGTTAGTAGTTCTTTTTTCAGGTGTAAAAGTTAATTCATTTTGTTTTTTTAATTCTTCACCTAAATAATTAGAAATTCTAATAACTCTGTTTATAAAAATAGGGTTTTTATCATGATTATCTATAATATATGCTGTTTGATTATCAGTAAGTGCTAATTTTTTATTTTTAAGATAATCTTGTTTTAATTTTTTAAGATACGGATTCATACCCTCATAGACTTCTATAAGAGATATTGCTGAACGACCTTTAATTTCATTTAAATTTATCAAGTTAATATATGTATTTTTACCTGGTTATAATAATTAAATATAAGCAAAATAAAAATAAAAATCAAGTCTATTATAGTTATTCTTAAAAAGATAATATTTATATATAAAAGCTATGGATAATAAATCATATAACCCAAATGGTGGTATGAGATATCTTCAAGATGGTCAATTAACCTTTGGAATTTATGATGCTCAATTAAATGAATTAAAAACAGAAATTAGCTACGGTGAT
>CAUYTX010000392.1:0-1125 GCA_963575665.1 Gammaproteobacteria bacterium
GACCACCGCGACGGTTCTATTTCTCCCTTTAAGAGCATGATTAACTGGGAATACACAGGTTTTTTCAAGATCGGCATGGTTCAGCGTAATGAACGAAACGCCATTATTCAGCACGGCACCATGACCTTGATCCGAAAATCCGCACTTTTAGAGGTAGGCAGTTGGGGAGAATGGTGCATTTGCGAAGATTCTGAATTAGGCCTTCGACTCTTTGAAGCAGGCTACGAATCTGTTTATTTGGAGCATGCTTTTGGAAAAGGACTCTCTCCTGACTCCTTTGCAGGGTATAAACGTCAGCGATATCGTTGGGCTTATGGTGCCATGCAAATCATGAAAGGACATTGGCGCAACTTGTTGCCCGGACGTGGGCCTCTCTCTGGATGGCAGAAGTTTCACTTCGTGACAGGTTGGATGCCTTGGCTTGCTGACGCGATGCACTTGTTGTTTTCATTGGCAGCCCTGATCTGGTCTTTTGCCATGATCGCGGTTCCCGGAAAAGCTGGTTTTCCCTTGACTGTCTTCCTTGTTCCGACCATTGCTCTGTTTGGATTCAAGCTGTTACATAGTTTTTGGTTGTACGCAGCTCGTGTGCCATGCAACTTGTGGGAACGAATTGGAGCTTCGGTTGCAGGTATGAGTCTGACTCACAGCATTGCACGTGCGATTATTGCAGGACTATTTACCAAGAGTTTGCCATTCCACCGCACACCCAAAATGGAGAACCAAGCAGCATTTTTCCAAGGCCTAAAAATGGCGCGTGAAGAATCCTTGATATTGGTTGCCCTGTTAACTGCGGCGGGAGGAGTGGTCATCAGCTATGGTGCTCATACCCAAGAAGCCTTATTGTGGGCGGGGGTACTCACTGTCCAAGCGGTGCCATACTTAGCAGCATTGCTAACTGCGACTGCTTCTGCAATTCCCAACTGGAATTTCCTCCGTCCCAGTAGGAGCACACCTGATCTTCTACCTAGGGAACAGAGTGCTTGAACCTCACCTCCGCCCTCTTTCTTAAAGGCGACCCACCTCCCAAGACTCCTATAGCAAAGACATAGTAGAATGGTTACAAAACATGGTATTGTTAAATGAGTATAGGAATTAAAAGTAAATTATGAAAAACTCTTCTGA
>CAUYTX010000393.1:0-1103 GCA_963575665.1 Gammaproteobacteria bacterium
GTGACTATATTTCTAAGACTTTAAGAGAGGATACTACTCATTCAACGTTGGAAGCGCAGGTCGAAATCTACAAGATGATGCGGCCCGGAGAACCTTCCACTAAAGATGCTGCTCAAACTCTCTTTCACAACCTGTTTTTTGCAGCGGATCGATATGATTTGTCTCCAGTGGGGCGAATGAAGTTTAATCGTCGAATTGGACGTCTGGAAGCAGCAGGTTCGGGCATTCTTTCCAAACAAGACATCATGGATGTTTTAAAGATCCTAATTGATATCCGAAATGGAACGGGTACCGTAGACGATATTGACCACTTAGGGAATCGGCGCATCCGCAGTGTGGGAGAAATGACTGAAAACCAATTCCGTGTGGGATTGGTTCGAGTGGAACGTGCAGTCAAAGAACGTCTTTCTCTTGCAGAATCAGAAGGACTGATGCCTCAGGAATTAATTAATGCCAAACCTGTTGCAGCGGTAATCAAAGAGTTCTTTGGATCTAGCCAACTCTCACAGTTCATGGATCAGAACAATCCACTCTCAGAAGTGACCCACAAGCGTCGTATCTCTGCGCTTGGGCCAGGTGGATTGACTCGAGAGCGTGCGGGCTTCGAAGTTCGGGACGTGCATCCTACCCACTACGGACGAGTGTGCCCGATTGAGACCCCAGAAGGTCCTAACATTGGTTTGATTAACTCACTCGCGGTCTACGCTCGCACCAATGCGCATGGTTTTTTGGAGACTCCCTACCGAAAAGTAGAGAACAATTTTGTTTTAGACCAAGTGGAGTATTTGTCGGCCATTGAAGAAGGCCAATACGTCATCGCGCAAGCCAATGCAGCAGTCGATGAAAAGGGACGCCTTTTGGGTCCTTCCATTTCTTGCCGACACAAAAATGAATTCAAACTGGCTCCTCCGGAAGATGTCCAGTACATCGACGTTTCTCCACGTCAGATCGTTTCCGTTGCTGCTTCCTTGATTCCCTTTTTGGAGCATGACGACGCAAACCGAGCCCTCATGGGTTCAAACATGCAACGTCAGGCGGTGCCTACGGTGCGAGCCGAGAAACCTCTAGTGGGCACAGGCATGGAAGCTGTGGTAGCTCGGGAT
>CAUYTX010000394.1:0-1100 GCA_963575665.1 Gammaproteobacteria bacterium
GATGAAGATAGACACTATATCTTAACAAAAGAATTGAATCAAAATATAACAGATAAAGCGGTTAAAAATGGTGAGGTTACCAGGCTTAAAAATGTTGTTAGTGGTTTAGTTGCTGGTGGTATTTGTCAATCATGTAATAGAAAATTAGATGATGTTGATAACTCAGAACACATAGAAAAACATGAATTAGATATAGAAAAAGTAAAAAAAGAGATATTTATTATAGATGCTAAACTTAAAACTATTGAAAATGAAATAGAGTCATTAGATAAAATAAAAGTTTTGATTGATGAAAAAAACAGACTTGAATTAGATAAAGATAGAGCTGAAGTTGAAATGGGTTCTTTGAGAAATAATATATTCTCAAAGAGAAATGATTTAAAAAAATATAATTTAAATTTAGAAGCAATTGAATTAAATAGAAAAATTGATTCTGAAGGTTAAGGTAAAAACAGATATTAAAGTTGCTGAAGTTACTAAAATGGATATGATGACTAAAATTGGTAGAGTCACATCTGACATTGAAATAAATACAACTAGTATTGAAACTAAAGAGAAATTAATAGAAGCTATAAAAAAAGAAGAAGAAGTTGATAAAATTTATAAAATCTATATTGATTTAGTTGGTAAGAAGGGTATTAGTAAATTAGTTTTACGTTCAGTTTTACCAATAATAAATTCAGAAGTTCAAAGACTTTTAGAGGATGTTTGTGATTTTGATGTTGAAATATCCATGGATGACAAAAACGAAGTTCAATTTTTAATGTTGAAAGATGATACAACAAAACGTTTGAAAGCTGGTAGTGGATTTGAAAAAACAGCAGCTAGTCTTGCGTTAAGGTGTGTATTAGGTAAAATGTCAACACTACCTATGCCTAATTTCATCACTTTTGATGAAGTATTAGGTAAAGTAGCACCAGACAACTTAGAGAAGCTTAAAATACTATTTGATAAGATTAAAGACATGTATGAGATAGTATTTTTCATTACACACAATGACTTGGTGAAAGATTGGGGTGATAACATAGTGACTGTCAGTAAAACAGATAATGTGTCAAAAATAACAATAAAATAGTTTGGTCAATCCAAATGTTTGTTGT
>CAUYTX010000395.1:0-1097 GCA_963575665.1 Gammaproteobacteria bacterium
CAGGAACAATAGGACTTCGTCACACATATGGCCATCAAAGAATCTTCTAAAGAGTCTATCCCCGTTGTTGCAGTCAGTATCCTTGATAAAGAATATCGTGTTACCTGTCCCGAAGAAGAACGCAAGGGATTGTCTGAAGCAGCTCAACTGCTCAATGCTAAGATGCGAGAGATCCGAGATGCAGGTCGAATCATAGGCAACGAACGCATTGCCGTCATGGCTGCCCTGAATCTTGCCTACGATTTCTTACAATACAAGGCCGAAAAAGACGAGTATGCACAAGCAGTCAACCTGCGAGTTCGCCACCTTCAAGAAAAAATTGACGCAGTATTGAAAATTGGTTGAATCTCGTTTATTCTAGTCACGGTGTCCTTCGCAGTGTTCGTGGGCAGGCCGGGTAAACCTTGAGCCTAAATTACAAGCCCGGGGATTAGGTGTCGTGGTTGGCGTGCTTCTTCCTCCTCGTGTGGAAGCCCAGGGCCATGCCGATATTCCCACTTTTACCCTTTGGTTCAGGGTGAGGCTTGCTGCAACGCTGTGGAGGGCACCACCTCCTTTTTAGGTTCCCGAATGTCTTTTCGGAAAAAGCTCATCGAGGTTGCTCTTCCTCTCGAAATCATCAATGACGCCAGCATTCGTGAAAAGTCCATTCGCCACGGACACCCCTCTACTTTGCATCTTTGGTGGGCTCGGCGGCCTTTGGCCACAGCTCGTGCTGTCCTCTTTGCGCAAATGGTCGATGATCCCTCGGCCTGCCCAGAGGAGTTTCCCACCCTAGAAGATCAAGAACAAAAACGCCAAGCTCTTTTTAAGATCATCGAAGAATTGGTCCTTTGGGAAAACACCGGAAAACCAGAAATTTTCCAAAGAGCCTACGACGAAATCAAAAAGAGTTGGGTTCGAACCTGTCGAGACAATGCAAACCATCCTAACGCCAAAGAACTTTTTGATCCCGAGCAGATTCCTGCTTTTCACGATCCTTTTGCCGGCGGGGGAGCTTTACCCCTAGAAGCCCAACGTCTCGGCTTAGAAAGCCATGCCTGCGATCTCAATCCCGTGGCCGTGTTAATCAACAAGGCAATGATTGAGATCCCGCC
>CAUYTX010000396.1:0-1093 GCA_963575665.1 Gammaproteobacteria bacterium
TTGGTTGCAATGGCAACGCATCAGGGCCAATCTCCCCTGTTAACAAAGGGTTCATCAGGGTCCTGTATGTTGACGCTTAGGCAGCGGGCCCAATGACTATGGGTTTTTTACCGTACCGGTTTTCCCAATAAATTGAAAAATTGATTTTGGTTTAGTAGTGTAGTGTATCGCCTACCCCAGGTAATACTAGCTGGGGTATGCGAAGATCTAAATCACATGTCACACGATGGTGTGGTGCAACGCGTCCCCCAGGTAGTACTGCGTACTAGGGGGTGATGCACCATGTGGGGCGATACCGAACGGGCAGTATTTAAGCAGGCGGTCTGCAGCAGCAAAACGCTACCGCGTTAGTTGCCTCGCTTTTTGTTATAATGAGTTTTCAAAGTACGCAGGGTTCTTCCCAGCGACGCAGGTACGATTCTCGTTCGCGTTCTAGGTCTCGAGGTCCCGGTGCTCGGTCCCCTTCGATGGCTGTTGCGAAGTTTGGCTCCACAAACTCCGTTATGTCGCAAGGTGGTGTGCCAGGTGGCGGTGTTGTCAGGTTGATCAAGTCTATCCCTTCCGTTGAGGTCAAGTCTGCCCTCAATGCGATTACCGTCGTTGGAACGGCGGGTAATTTCGTTCAGTTCGACAATGGCGACCTGCTCTCAAGTATCGTGCAAGGCACTGAACCTTACCAAAGAATTGGGCGTAAGATTAGGGTGATTGGTCTCATTGTGCGCATGGATTTTGCTGTACCTCCAGGTCCATGGACCTTCGACTTGGTGCGTGACAAGCAGTGTAACGGTGTGACTGCGCCTCCAACACTTGTGTACTCTGATCCGACCAAATGGTCGACTCCTCCGAATAACCTCTACGAAGAACGGTTTCAATTCATGAAACGATCGGAGAACCTCAATTTCGCACTGGAGCCCTTCGGTGCCTCAGGTAATTTCAGTACTGTTGCCATTTCTTATCAGAAAAAGTGCAACTTTGTCGTTGAGTACGCGGCTTCCACTGGGGCAACATCAGACTTAGTCTCCGACAATCTGCTGTTTTTTGGTTGCAATGGCAACGCATCAGGGCCAATCTCCCCTGTTAACAAAGGGTTCAT
>CAUYTX010000397.1:0-1081 GCA_963575665.1 Gammaproteobacteria bacterium
GTTTTGTCCATTTAGCAATATGTTTCTTATCATTTATATAATAAGTTCTATATGCTGTTACAGTATCCACATCCTTGTATTGTAATGGCATTGCTTGATAAAACTTCGTTATTCCAAGACTTGGAAATATAGATTCTTCCTGTGGAAAAATATCTTTGATAACGTCAAATGATTTATGATTACAGTTCTTATTATATCTATATATGTATTCATCATTTAGATAAGTAATAACTAATTTTTTTAGTACAATCCAATTATCACGTGATATATTACACCATAAAACACACGGATGTTTTATATAAGCTGGTTTATATGGAGAGTATATACCACGTAAATGAAGAACAGTGCATAATATTTGTACATATTCTAATATCATCTTAACAACATGTTTGTCAACATGATACTCTACACATTTACGTAAATTATAATCTAACAAGAAGATATTCATCAGATTTATAGGTACATGTTATTATAACTATATATTCAATTTTTTTTTAATATAAAACTACTACTCTTCCATTTACAAATATGTTTTTTATAAGTTTAAAGTAACGATAATTATAAATTATTAAATAATAATGTCACCATTCAATTCTTTCACTAATACTCAAATAGAAACACAATTATATTTGAAAACTGATTTTGAAACCTGTATGCTTAATAATAAACCACAATATGCTAAATTGTTCATTACACACGAATTATACTGGAGATCTTTTAGATTATGCCAGATAGACAATATTAAGTTTATATTAGAAAATAACATTCTTCCAGATGACGATTGGTTGACAATGACCGACGAGTATGGAAAAACTCCAATGATGTATGCTGTTAAACACAATAATAAAGAATTAATAGATTTATTAGGTAAGTATTGCACTAGCGTTGGTACTAGCATGAGTACAAATGCATCAATTCCTATAAATATTCTAAAGCATAGACGTAACGCTCTTAAGTATAATAGACTGTATGATTAATACAATAACTATTTATTACAGTTACATATATGGTACAGGTAAATATACTCTATAATTGTATACATCTTCGTTCAATATTATATATAATATTGAACAAAACTAAT
>CAUYTX010000398.1:0-1077 GCA_963575665.1 Gammaproteobacteria bacterium
AGCCCCGCCACTTGGTTGATGAATCATATGACGACTATGTGGCAGCATAAACCGCTTACTAGGTGCTCCTGCTTGTGCCAAGAAACTGCCCATGCTACAGGCTTGACCCATAACATAAGTACAGACATCAGGTTTGACAAATTGCATAACATCATAGATAGCCATACCACTTGTAATTACACCACCGGGACTATTGATGTAAAAGTGAATATCTTTTTCACTATCGGCACTCTCCAAATGTAGCATCTGTGCCACTACAAGATTGCTGCTGTGATCATCTACGGGACCATTTAAGAACACAATACGCTCATTGAGTAACCGACTAAAAATGTCAAA
Organism: Gammaproteobacteria bacterium; assembly: GCA_963575665.1. GTDB lineage: Bacteria > Pseudomonadota > Gammaproteobacteria > CAIRSR01 > CAIRSR01 > CAUYTX01. The sequence goes on from CAUYTX010000398.1 coordinate 337, forward strand.
TGCACGTTCGCCTTGACCGGTCTTTTCGACCACCATTGGTACTAATTGTGAAATCATATTATTTTCCAGGTGGGTTATATGTTTGCTCGTATTCAAACTTAGCAATGCGATAATACTTGCCTTCTGCATTGGGTTCTTGTACCAAATAATCATTGGGCTTTAACGTCATAGGAGTACCCCATGGTGCAGTAAAACTAACTGGTTGATTTCCAGTGTATACTGCTACCATTCTAACAGAGTTAATATCAGGTTTTCTTTTTCCAGGGCCTGCTTCTATAGGATAATTTTTAATAAATTTTTGCTCATTACCGGGACTATATTTTTCTTTACTTGGACCTGATACAACATAATCTCCTGCGTTCACAGGCTTAGTTGTTTCATGACCGTCTTCGGTAACAGTTTCTAATATAAAATCTTGTTCAGCAATGCCGAAACTTAATGCAGGCATTTGATTTATATTTTCAGGTGTTACTTTATCAGTTAACTGAGTATAGGTTAAATCTTTTTTATGTGTTGGTAAAAATTCTAATTGGCCGGCAATCTGATTAATATCAGTACTGGCGTCTTCTATCATGTTAATAATTTTTCTAATATCTTGTGTTTTCATTATTGATAATCCTTATCTAATTTTACATCGGTTAATCCTGCTACCACTTGGAATTTCTCCCAAGCAATCTTTGCCGCTGGATTACGTTCTAACTCACTACTTGGCAAACAAGTCTCTAACCAGTATTCTGGACG
>CAUYTX010000399.1:0-16719 GCA_963575665.1 Gammaproteobacteria bacterium
AAATAGAAATCTGATAAAAATCAACGAGTTACACTTTCAACTGCGTAACTCCTAATTAGAAGGAATAAATAAACCACCGTTTTTTAGGAAAGGCACATAGTGACGGCGAAGAACAACCTTTTCACCAAAGTATACTTTGTACAGTTTAGGAGATATCAGTGTTGCCATGTACCAAATCCTCTAAGCTAAATTTTCAGAGAAATCAATAGGTTCTCTAGCAAAAGCAGTTGGTTCGGATTAGTGGAGCCTTGTATTAGGCGCGTAACCTCATTTAGATCATCCAATAGTGTGAACAAACGCTGAATTCCTAATATATTCGCCATACTCTGCAAACGTGATGCAAGATCAGGATTCATGAGCAATGCACCGGTAGCCGAAGCCAAGTGAATCATGTCTTCAATCCAAGAATAATACAATGAGATCACCATCTCCATGGTGTGGCCGTTCCATTCATTTGCTACTGCCACTGGGGACGTCCGCCCAAGCACAACACTTTCTAACCCTGTGAACAGGGTTTTTCTTTTTTCTAACGTGCCATTTTGTATTAACTCTAGCGCAGCCAAAGGGGCACCCTTTGCCAGAATCAATGCTTGTTTAGCAGAGGTGTGGTCTTCTATACCTTTTTGCGCGAGCCAAGAAAGGGCTTGTTCTGGACTGGCAGGGGAAAAACGTATCTCCTGACAACGACTCCGCACGGTAGCTGGTAGTTGAGTGGGATTTGCGGTGGCCAACATGAGAATCGAATTGCCAGCAGGCTCTTCCAATGTCTTAAGAAGGCCGTTGGCCGATTGACGATTCAGGCAGTCTGCTGGTGAGAGCAGAGCTAATTTGTATCCATCATAGTGCGGGGTAAGAGCAATCCAGTCCAGTAAAGTACGAATCTGCTCAATCCGAATAAAACGACTTTCTGACTTTGGAGTTGTTTCTTCAGAAGTCTCGTTTTCTGAAGTACGAGACTCTGTTGTACTGCTTGGTCGGATCCAAAGAAAATCTGGGTGAGAGCCAACCTGAAACCGACGACACGCGGAACAACTACCACACGCAAAATCCCCTTCCAAAAGTTTCTCACACAACATCGTCTGCGCAAAATGCTGTGCGAGCAGGGATTTCCCAATGCCAGAAGGACCAACCAAGAGGAGCGCGTGGGGAAAACGCCCACTTGCTTTCCAGCGAATGAGCGACTCCCAAACCCCCAGATTCCAAGGGGTGCTCCGAGACACTACGTTACCCAATTCTTCCGTACCACAATGCCCCTGTAACACGACGTGTTAAACGCCACATCATCCAACCTAATGCAATGGGTAGCAACAAAATCTCAAGAGCCATAATGGCGGTCATGGTAAAGATGGCATCAAAAAAGTGGTCAAAATTGTCTTTAAGCACGGCAGCAGCAGCACGAACACCGTCTACCTTGTCAGAAGCGGAGTCAATCCAACGGGATAATACCCATTGGTCGCTGCGATCTTTTGCGGAGGTAATGCTGGTGTACATTAATTTTGTCTTTTCTTGGATGTTGTTAAGTTGGGTTTTAGCCTGTTCATAGTGTGGTGCCAAAAAGGTCTCATAGCCTTGGTGCGACAAGATCATAACCATCGGGAAAGCAAACCGGAATAGGATCGTAAAAGCTAAGGCCGTTTGGCACAAACTCCCAAGGTGAAACCTCCAGCCTTCCCTTGATTTACGAAATGCGAATACGATGAAACCTAAAAAGACGCAGGCAGGCACGACGACACTAAAACCAACACTGCTGTCAATCACGAGGATTAACTCCGTTAAGGTAGCCGCGGTTGCCGCCAGCAAGAGGTAATCCGAAAAATCATCAATCAGCCGATCAAACGGATCTAACACCTTACCAGGCTCAATAGATCCATTCACCATAGCACCTGCTCCCACCGTAAAGGTACTGGCCACTGAAAGTGCACCATTGATGGATTTAGCCAATAGGAAAGCGGCAGCAGTCTGCTCGACGGTCTTTTTGGCGAGTACTTGCGCTTTTTGGTCAATGGCACCCAAGTATTGACCACTCGTGGCATATCCAATCCAGCTAATCAGGATAAGCATTGAGATAGTAGCCCCAATGTACACAGACTTGGGTACCCTAGTCCTCAAAAAATACAATAAGGTAGACTTAGAAGAAGATAAGGTTGTTGATTCTGTTGTAGTTTCCATGATGTGCCACGCCTTTCAAATTGGGATCCAAGTGGAAAAATTTGTCCAATGCCGAAACGACTCGCGTGACCCGAAAGGCATTGTACCTCTTCTCATTTTATTGCCTGGAGAGCGCACATGCAACTATCCGATTACAAATTACGTGCGCAGGTAGAGAGAGTGTCATGGATGACGGTCGACTGTGCATTCGGATCGGACTCCAAATTTTCAGAGTGAAAAGGTGGAATTCTAAAGGTTTTGGTTGATATACTGAAACTCTTGTTTCCACCAAAGGTAGGTGTTTTCTTCCCACAATTAGAATTCTGGGATTTTACGCCTAAGAATCTGTGAAAGTAAGCGGTTTTACATTTCTTCGGAATGCGACTCTTCTTGGGTATCCTTATTTAGAATCGATCCGTTCTCTGTTGCCAATTGTAGACGAATTGGTAGTGAATGTAGGCACAGGAATGGATAACACGATAGAACAAGTGCGTTCTATTCAAGATCCTAAAGTGCGGGTCATCGAATCCAACTGGAATGAAGGCATGGTAGATCGAGGCTATGTCTACGCTCAACAAAAGATGATTGCACAATTTAATTGCACTGGAGATTGGGCTTTTTACCTAGAGGGAGATGAAGTATTGCACGAAGATGATCTCCCGATCATTCGATCCTCAATGGAACGATATTTACAGGATCCTCGTGTGGAAGCCTTGGTATTTGACTACTATCATTTTTATGGATCTCCTGAATACCTTGCAATTAGTCCTGGTTGGTATCGGCATGCCCCACGTATTATAAGAAATACAATTCGGAGTTATTCACCAGATGGCTTGTTTTTTGTGGTCATGGATTACAATAAACGTGGTCGTTATCCTAATGCAGCACTTGCAGGGGCTCCTATTTACCATTATGGCCATGTTCGGTCATTGGCCTCTATGCGCGAAAAGAATCAACAAGTGAGTAAATATTGGGGACACATTCCACCAAAATTTGATTATTACGACATTGATTCCGCAGCTTTGACTAAATTTACTGGCAATCATCCAAAGATCATGACCTCTTGGCTGGATCGAGAAGCAGAGGACGAATTTCTTCCAGATCCAAATCATGTCTTGACTCGTTCAGAACGCCGCCATCGCTGGAAGATGGTGCTAGAGAAAACCTTTGGTTGGGAACTGAGCAAAAAACACTTTCGACTCGTCAAGTAAGCCACGGCACTTTGTATCCAAAAAAAGCACGGAAATGCTATCATTATGTGTTGTCAGTGGAGCTAAGTAGCCTAGAGTCAGCAGAATGCCCAGTAACCAAGCGGGAAAGTGCACGTATTGTTTAGAACCCTTGGGGCCTTCCCAAGCCTGCTCGCGCTGCAAGGGACCAAAAGTTGATGAGACCTCTTCCCTATATCTCCCTCCGGGAACTGTTTTAGAGGGGCGTTATTCCTTAGCTCGCGTGTTGGGGTATGGTGGGTTTGGTGTGACCTACTTGGCTTGGGATGAAGTACTCCAACTGAAAGTTGCCATCAAGGAGTATCTCCCAAGGGAGTGGTCTACCCGAGTGGTAGGCAAAACAGCAGTTACCGCTTTTACGGGCAATGCAAGAGAGGAATTTCGTTACGGTCTGGATAAATTTTTAGAAGAAGCCCGAGGCCTTGCACGGTTTCAAAGTCATCCCAACATTGTTGCAGTCCAAAACTTTTTCCAGGCCAACGACACGGGTTATTTGGTCATGGAATACGTCGAAGGGGTTACCCTAGAGCAGTATTTATCTCAACAAGGGGGGAGACTTTCCTATTCTCGTGCTTTGTCGATTTTGATGCCTGTCATGGAAGCATTGCGCGTGGTGCACGAAGCAGGAGTGCTCCATCGAGACATTAGCCCAGACAACCTATATTTAACCAAAACTTCTCAAGTAAAACTCTTAGATTTTGGGGCCGCTCGGCAAGAAGCTGGGATCCACAGTCGTTCCGTTCGCGCAGTGCTAAAACCTGGATACACTCCGCTGGAGTTGTATAGCCAAACGGGAGACCAAGGCCCTTGGACCGACGTGTACGAAGTGGCTGCCACGTTATATCGAATGCTGACCGGGAAAAGACCACCAGAGGTCATAGACCGACTAGACCAAGACCCTTTAGTGCCTCCCTCTCAATTGGGAGTATCCATTCCCTCTTCAACAGAGAAAGCTTTGCTCTCTGCATTGGCAATTCGGGCAAGTGATCGCCCAAGGAACATGGAAGAGCTTCAACAATCGCTGGTAGGACGTGAAACTTCTGCATGGAGAGCGGAAACCAGTATGCCGGGCATCGTTCCGGAAATATATTCCGCACCTAGGACTATTTTTTCTAAACCAAAGACATCCATACCCGGGGCGAGAAGGATTTCAGCACCCGTTCATCCGGAAAGAGTAGCCTCCATACCCCTCATTAGAAAAGAAGGCGTTACAGACCTTCCCCATGTCACAGTCTGGCGTCATCTTGGTGGCATGTCTGTCATTGCTTTGGGTGCCGTCATTGCAGTTTCGTTATTGTGGGATCGGCAGGGAAGTAAACCCATTCCAAGGACACCTACTCCCGGGCATGTAATTACCCATGTGGGACCTAATCCTCTGCCTCCTGCCGATTCTTCCACCGTAAAAAAACCGGCGGAAGGGAGTCCAGCATCCCCAGTAGTTTCCGAAGAGGAAGCCAAACGACTCCAAGAGGAAGCAGATCAGCGTCTTTTGCAGGAAGCCGCAAAACAACGCGAAGAAGCTGCTAAGCGTGCCCAAGAAGAATTTACCAAACGTACTGCTCAGGAAGAAGAACTAAAGCGAGCTAGGGAGGAATCTACTACCAAAGAGAACAAGCGTCTTCAAGAATCGACGAGAAAGCGAGCTGAAGAGCAAGCTCGTCGATCAGAGTTAGAAAATGAAATGGCTAGAGAAAGAGAACAAGGTAAGCAAAGTTCTCCTGAAAAGACCCAAGGTTCTGCTGAAAAAGCGGAGCAAAAAACACCTGATGTAGCCCAGCAAAATACTTCCCTACACCGAATTGGTGCCTTAGTAGGAGAGATGATCGGTGCTTTGGAATCTGGGAATATAGATCGAATTACCTCTGCCTACGCGGATCGAGTACATTATTTTGAACGCGGGCTTGTAGACCGCAACACTATCCGAGAAGACAAACGTGCGTATTACCGGCGCTGGCCTACTCAGACTTGGACGTTAGATGCACAACCACAAGCGTGGCGTGATCCTAACACTGGCATTTGGACGGTAATTTATACGACCAGCTATCGTGTATACAATGGTCAACAAAAAAAAGGTGTGCGAGGACAGACCCAGACCACTATTGAGGTTCGAGATGACCCCAGTGGCCCACACGTAGTGGGTGTAAAAGAACAAACTTTAAATCGAGAAAAGTTTGATGAATGAGTTTTACACTTTTCAAAGTGTGCAATCCGGAATCACTGTTTTTAGCTAGACCTAAATGAGGGAGTAGGATGTCAGGTCGCGTCTTAGTGACAGGAGGAGCGGGCTACATTGGCAGCCACGTGGTTCGGCAACTTAAAGCGACAGGCGAAAAAGTCACCGTCCTAGATAACCTCAGCACAGGATTTTCGGAGGCAGTACCTCAAGATCTCCTAGTAATAGGGGACGTTGGGAATATAGCCTTGGTAGCAAAGCTTTTAGAAGGGGTTGATTCTGTCCTCCACTTTGCAGCTCACACCATTGTTCCTGAGTCCGTAGAAAATCCTTTGAAGTATTATGCTAATAATACTTGCCAGACACGTGTCCTTTTGGAAACCTGTGCCCAAGCAGGCGTAAAACACTTTATCTTTTCCTCTACAGCCGCGGTGTACGGGATTCCTGAAGATGGTCGGGCTTCTGAAAATAGCCCGACTGTGCCAATTAACCCATATGGTACCTCTAAGCTAATGAGTGAGTGGATGTTGCGGGATCTAGCCACTTCTTCTTCCCTACGATATGTCACATTACGTTATTTTAATGTGGCAGGAGCTGATCCAGAAGGACGAATAGGTCAATCCACACATCGTGCAACCCTTCTGACGAAGGTTGCCTGCGAAGCTGTGGTGGGACTGCGGGACTCTATTTCCATTTTTGGAACGGATTACCCAACAAAGGATGGCACTGGGATACGAGATTATATCCACGTTGAAGACCTCGCTACTGCGCATGTTCTTGCACTACATTACCTCCAGTCTGGGGGAAAATCTATTACCCTAAATTGTGGGTATGGTCATGGTGCTAGCGTCAGAGAGGTGTTAGACCAAGTAGAACGTGTTTCGGGACATCCTTTGAAGAAAGTCGAAATGCCTAGACGTCTTGGGGATCCTCCTTCTCTTGTCGCAGAAGCACAGCAGGTTCGACAAGTGTTGGGTTGGCTCCCACAGTATGATGATCTCGAACTAATCATACGAACTTCCTTTCATTGGGAAGAAAAACTGAAATTTTATCGGCAAAACGGTCGGTATCAAGGAATTATTAAATGATTTGGAGAGGCACGCATGTCTAGTCCAGTAGCCAAGATCAATTTGGGTGGACTTGCTAGGAGGCTAATTCGAGACGGTTTGCTTAGTGAGGCGCAAGCACATCAGTATTCTGAGCAGGCACTGAAAGAAAAGCTTGCATTTGTCAGTTTTTTAGTTCTAAACAAACATGTCACTTCTAAAGATATCGCCCTCGCAGCTTCTCAAGAATTTGGAACACCATTACTTGATCTGGATAGTGTGCAATTAGATCCCAATGTATACAAATTGGTGGATGAGAAGTTGATACTTCGACACCAAGCTTTACCTATTCATAGACGAGGGGCTTTTCTTTTTGTTGCAGTAGCAGATCCTACTAATTTTCAGGCACTAGACGACATTAAGTTTCAAGTTACCGGAAAAGCAGATGCTGCTCCTGGAAAAACAGAAGAAAAGTCTACCCGAATTACCATTGTCGAGGCTATCGTAGTAGAACAAGAAAAGTTAGCACGGGCTATCGAACAGGTTACTACTCCTCCTGCTCTCCTTGCGTCTGAAGACCTTAGTGGCCTAGAAGACATTGAAATGGAAAAAGGAGGAGGAGATGGCGCAGTTGAAATCTCTGAAGCAGAAGTCAACGCAACGCCGATTGTCCGTTTTGTAAACAAAGTGTTGTTGGATGCAATCAATTCGGGAGCATCCGATATTCACTTTGAAATCTACGAAAAATTATGTAGGGTTCGTCTTCGACAAGATGGAGTACTTCGGGCTTATCCTGCTCCTATTCCACTCGGTCTTTCTTCTCGCTTAGTCGCGAGAATGAAAGTAATATCGAAATTGGACATTTCGGAACGAAGGATTCCCCAAGATGGTCGTATTAAAATGCACATTTCTAAAAACAAGGCCATCGATTTTCGTGTGAATACTTGTCCAACGTTATGGGGTGAAAAGATTGTGCTACGTATTTTGGATCCATCTCAAGCAAAATTAGGCATCGATGCATTGGGGTACGAACCAGACCAAAAAGCACTTTTTTTGAAAGCAATCGATCGTCCTCAGGGGATGGTTTTGGTAACCGGCCCTACTGGAAGTGGAAAAACCGTTTCGCTTTACACAGCCGTAAATATCCTCAATACCATAGACCGAAATATTTGTACTGCAGAAGATCCTGTAGAAATTAACTTAGAAGGTGTCAATCAAGTAGCAATCAATGCAAAGGTAGGGCTTACATTTTCTAGTGCTTTACGTGCCTTTCTCCGACAAGATCCAGATGTCATCTTAGTAGGAGAAATTCGAGACTTAGAAACTGCTGAAATTGCTATCAAAGCAGCTCAAACAGGACACATGGTGCTTTCTACTTTGCACACGAATGACGCGCCACAAACCTTGAGTCGTCTTTTGAACATGGGTGTGCCTGCCTACAACATTGCTTCTAGCGTAAATTTAATCATTGCCCAACGTCTTGCCCGCAGATTGTGTAAACACTGTAAAGAGATTGTACAAATTCCAGAAGAAGAATTGATTCGGGAAGGTTTCAAAGAAGACGAATTAAAAGGTTTAGAGATTTACGGTCCCAAAGGGTGTGACAAATGTGCGAGCGGTTACAAAGGCCGTGTTGGTGTATATCAAGTCATGCCAATTTCTGAAAAAATGGGTTGGATCATCATGGAAGGCGGAAATGCGATGCAGATCGCAGAACAGGCTGAAAAAGAGGGGATTTCCGATCTTCGGAGATCTGGCTTAAAAAAGATTCGGCAGGGAGTCACTAGCCTTGCAGAAATTAATCGAATTACCACTGAGTAAACAACCATGGCAGAAAAAACTTCCGCTTCTAAAAAACCTGAAAAACTAAAGGTTTTCTTGTGGACGGGAACCGATGGAAATGGCAAAAAAGTAGAGAACGGCGAGGTTCGTGCTACTAGTCTTGCGCTTGCAAGAGTTGAACTGAGAAGGCAACGTGCTGTTCCAAAAATTGTAAAAAAGAAGCCTATTGACCTATTTGCAGGCATGGGCAAACCAAAAATTATCCCAAAAGATATTGCTATTTTTGCGCGTCAGTTGGCCACGATGATGAGTGCAGGAGTACCACTCGTTCAAGCATTTGAAATCGTGGGAAAGGGACACGCAAATCCTTCCATGCAAGAATTGATTCTTTCAATTAAATCTAGTATAGAGGCAGGAAATACCCTTACAGAATCACTTTCGAAACACCCTAAGTATTTTGATAAATTGTTTTGCAACTTAGTTTCCGCCGGGGAAAAGGCAGGAATTTTAGAAAGCCTTTTACACAAAATTGCTACCTACAAGGAAAAAACCGAAGCCCTAAAAGCAAAAGTGAAGAAGGCGATGTCTTACCCAATTGCTGTATTAGTCGTCGCTTTTATAATTACTGCAATCTTGATGGTCTTTGTTATTCCACAATTTGAAGAGTTGTTTAAGGGTTTTGGTGCAAATTTGCCAGCTTTAACCGTAATGGTAATGGATTTATCAAAACTCTTTCAAGCATACTGGTACATTTTCGTTGGGAGTATCATTGGGACAATTTTTTTACTCAAGAAAGTACATGAGCGATCAGTTGCTTTTCAATTTTTCATGGACCGCTTGAGCTTAAAACTCCCAGTCATGGGAGACATTACTACTAAGTCCGCAGTGGCACGATTTGCTCGCACGCTCGCCACAATGTTTGCTGCAGGTGTACCTTTAGTGGAGGCCATGCAATCCGTCGCAGGTGCCGCGGGAAATAAGGTTTATTACAATGGCATCATGGAAATGCGGGATGGTATTGCTACGGGAAGACAATTACAAGAAATGATGCGCGAGTGCGGATTGTTTCCCAGTATGGTAGTACAAATGGTAGCTATCGGGGAAGAAGCAGGTGCTTTGGACACCATGCTTGCGAAGGTAGCAGACTTTTACGAAGAAGAAGTGGACAACGCAGTAGATGCATTGACCAGCCTAATGGAACCTATGATTATGGCCTTCCTCGGAGTAGTAATTGGAGGATTGGTGGTCGCCATGTATTTGCCTATCTTCAAAATGGGGCAAGCAGTCTAGTGGAAAACCTATTTTCACCGATAGAATTCACCATTGCGGCCGGTTTACTTGGGTTGGTGGTGGGTAGTTTCTTAAACGTGGTGATTCATCGTTTGCCGAAAATCCTAGTACGACGTTGGCAAGCGGAATGTGCTCAATGGTTAAATACAACATCACTCACTGAAAAAGAAAACTCCACCTATAATTTAGCAGTACCTGCTTCGCATTGCCCTCAGTGTAGGCATCGTTTGGGGGCACTTGAAAACATTCCGTTAGTAAGTTTTTTAATCCAGCGGGGAAAATGTCGAAACTGTCAGGTAGCAATCTCGTGGCGGTACCCTATTACGGAAGCATTGGCCAGCGTACTTGCCGTGGTTATGGCACTGCATTTCGGGCCTACTTGGCAAGGGGTTGCAGCCATTGCTTTATCTTGGACGTTGGTCGCAGCTTCTCTAATCGATGCTGAGCACCAACTGTTACCAGACGTTTTAACACTCCCTTTGTTGTGGTTAGGACTCGTCCTAAGTCTCGGAAATGTCTTTTTAGATTCCAAAACTGCAATTCTCGGTGTCATGGCGGGCTATCTTTCTCTTTGGAGTGTTTACTGGGTGTTTCGACTTCTGACAGGAAAAGAGGGCATGGGCTACGGGGATTTCAAACTACTCGCTGCCCTCGGTGCTTGGCTAGGCTGGCAAAAACTCCCCATCGTGGTGTTACTCTCCTCATTAGTAGGTGCTGCAGTAGGGATCACTTGGGTGATCTTAGGAAAACAAGATCGGCGTCAGCCCATTCCCTTTGGTCCTTTTTTGGCAGCAGCAGGTTGGATCACGTTGCTTTGGGGAGAAGAATTGGTTCGCTTCTATGGGTTCTGACGTTTTGGGAAACAAACTTCCTTGGGTCGCAGGTCTTACGGGAGGCATCGGCAGTGGGAAATCTACCGTTTCCGACCTCTTCTCAAAATTAGATGTACCGGTGATTGATGCAGATCAGGTTACTCGGAATCTATGTACCATTGGCAAACCAGCACTTGCAGAAATTAAGGAAGCTTTTGGTTCAGGTGTTTTAGAAAGGGATGGACAGCTAAATCGATCTGTTTTGAGAGAGAAGATTTTTTTGAACCCAGAAGCACGTCATCTCTTAGAATCCATTTTGCACCCTAAAGTGCGCAAAGAGATGATCCAATGGGCTAGCAGTCTTCAAAGTTCTTACTGTCTCTTTTCTATCCCCCTTTTATTAGAAAAGGGCCAAAAAGACTTGGTAGACTGGGTTCTTGTGGTGGATTGTCCTGAAGAAATTCAAATTCGGCGTGTAATGGCACGGGATGGCCTTTCTCTCACTCAAGTGAAGAACATCATGGATGTACAAAGTACACGCGCAGAGCGTTTGCGCGCAGCAGATGATGTAATAGTAAATGTGTCGGACATCGACACCTTGCAGAAGCAGGTTAATATGTTGCACCAGAAGTATTCGAAAAAATCTGCAAATGTCAGACACTGATCCGGTAACATTGCCTATTGTGTATGAATTCCCCCTCAATGAGCGAGTGCGGACTTTTTTGCGGCTCGATTTTTTAGCGCAGCAATTTTCGTATTTTTCTTCTGGTGCGTCTCTTTGGGACATCCGCTCCGCAGTGACTTTACTTCTCGATTCTGCGGTCCTAGTAGATCGATCTGATCTCCGATCCGAAATGCTAAAGGAGTTAGAGCGACAAGTATCTATTCTCTCTCCTCTGGAAAAGGTCGTGGGGGTAGATTTACAACGGCTTCAGGAAACCTTAGATGAGTTAGATCTAGCCATGGACCGAATTAAATCATACAGCGGCCCATTTGCTCATGGATTGCGTAATAATGAACTCTTGCTTAGTGTCCAAAATCGCAGTGCTATCCCCGGAGGTACCTGCTCCTTCGACCTTCCTGCCTATCACGCATGGTTAGAACGCGGCATAGAGTTATGCGAAAAGGATCTACAGTGTTGGTCTCAAGAATTTGAACCAGTCTGGAAAACAGCAGAGCTAGCCTTGCGTTTGATTCGTGACAGTGGGTCTCTGCGTCCGAAATTAGCAGAAAAAGGAACGTTGCAGATAGATTTAAACCCAGAACTCGCTTGCCAAATGGCACGAGTCGTTCTTCCTGGAGATGTTGGGTATTATGCCGAAATCGCAGGAGGACGTCATCAAATCACCGTGCGTTTTTTAACAGTACAACCCAAAGGCCCTCCAGTGCAGGTGCAAGAAGATATACCATTTCAGCTTGCCTTCTGCGTTCTCTAACTCTAAATAATTTCTGCGGAGGGTATTTTTTCGAGTTGAATAAAGTGTTCCCGGTAATGGCGTAATTCCTCCACAGAATCATAAATATCTCGAAGTGCGGTGTGCGTAGATTCTTTTTTGAAGGAATTTGCGACCTGCGGTGCCCAGCGTTGAGCCAATTCTTTTAAGGAGCTAACATCTAAATTTCGATAATGGAACCAACGTTCTAACGCGGGCATGTGACGGGCTAAGAAACGTCGATCTTGGCAAATGCTGTTCCCGCAAATCGGTGACTTTCCCGGTAAAACGTGTTGATTCAAAAATTCTAAAGTCTTGGATTCTGCTTCTGATACACTCACGTGACTAGCCCGAACACGAGCGACCAACCCAGAAGCGTTGTGTTGCCGAGTATTCCATTCATCCATGGCAGCCAATACAGCATCTTCTTGATGTATTGCTAAAACGGGTCCCTCAGCAATGACTACTAGATGTGCGTCCGTAACCAAAGTGGCAATTTCGATGATCTCATCTCGGCTTGGGTCCAAGCCAGTCATTTCCAGATCTATCCAAACCAAATGTCCAGAATTTACTTGGGTCGATTGCACGAGAAAACCCTTTTTTTAACTATTTTTGATGTGGCTGAAAACGAGCTCTTAAGGCGTGCCACCAGCCCTCACCCATCGTCATACCCACTACTAATCCGAATAATAGCATGTGAACCCACCACAGTCCAAACTCAACAGGGGTGATTCCGCGTTCCATCCAGTTTCGCGCCACACTCAGTAGGTTACTAAATAATAAATAAGAAAGAATGCCTGTAAACAGTTTTCCGTAACGACCTTCCCTTGGTGCACTGTGACTCAAAGGAACACCAAGTGCTGCGAGCAAAACTGCAGAAATCGGCAGAGACAAACGCCATTGCCATTCTGCTTGGTCTTCCCTTGTGTTAGATAATTGTGCACTTGGGATCGCTTCACGTCTTCGGCCTATGGCTTCCACCTTGGGAGAAGGAATGACCACACCATGTTTTTCGTAATCCATGACGCGAAATTCGTCTCTTGATTTCTCGTATCGATGTCCATTTAACAACACTAGGAAACGCTCCTCCGTTTTAGGATTGGACTCTAGGTTTCCTTGAGCGGCGGCCAAAATTCCCTTGACGCTAGGTGTCCGGTATTGAATGAATAGATTTTTCAGCACTGCGCCCGCTTCAATCTTTTCCACAAAATAGACTACATCCCCTCGATTGGATTCTTGAAATCTACCCGGAACCATGCCAGTCAGTTCTGGTTTTGCACGTGCTTGATCTAATATCTGAGATCTTTTTTCTGAAGCCCAAGGGGATAAATATAAAGAAAGGATGGCAAGCACCAATCCAATAAATCCCGCAACGCGCAAGACACTCTTAAGGAGCTGATTGGGTCCAATGCCACAAGCAGAAAGGACTACTATTTCATTATCTCGGTACATCCTCCCTAGTCCTACGATCACAGATAAAAATAAGGCCAAAGGTAACACTAAACTCGCAAAACCAATGCTTTTAAGCCCAATGAGGATCAGGAGCATTTCTCCTGGTACTTCCCCTGCTGCAGCATCAGCCAAATAGCGAACAAATTGATGGCTCACTAAAATCACCATCAAAAGGCCAAACACTGCCGAGAGGGTGTATCCAATTTCTCTGGCTAGATAACGATCAACGATCATTGGTTTCGCGTGCCATCGGGAGTTCTTGGATTATTGGTAATTTAGCTCTGGCTAGAAGCCAACGGACTCCTAAAAGGTCTACGATGCCAACCCACAAGCGATTACCTACTCCGTACTTAGAAGTGCCTTTTGTGCGCGGCCGATGGTGCACGGGAACTGACTGTACCCTGCCTCCAGAGCGCAAAAATAAGGCAGGTAGGAATCTGTGCATGTGATCAAAATAGGGAAGTGCCAAAAATGCCTCCCGGGAGAAGACTTTTAGGCTACAACCAGTATCTGGGGTATGGTCTCGAAGCATACGACCACGCACGGCATTGGCCACTCGAGAAGAAACCCTCCGAAGCCAGTGATCGTGACGATCTTTACGCCAACCAATGACCAACAAAGGACCATGACTTGTGTCTAAACGGGCTATCGAGAGCAGTACTGGAATATCTGCAGGATCATTTTGGCCGTCTCCGTCTAGCGTCACGATATAGTGACTACGTGCTGCCTTTACCCCAGTCCAAAGCGCGGTACTTTGGCCACAACTCTCTTGGTGGCGCAACACCCGGAGCCACGGAGCACTATTTTCTAGCAAACGAGCCTGGGTTTGGTCATCACTCCCATCGTCTACGTAGATCAGCTCAAAGTGAGTACCTGACAGTGCAGAATGAATCTCTTGAATCAGATCAGAAATGTTATCTTCTTCGTTGCGTACTGGAACCACTACGGAAATTTCTGGAAGAGTCTTCAGGGATAACATGGCTTTGCTCTCTAGTTTTTAACACGCCACTGCATAGACTCCCCAGCACAAAACGGAACCAAGTGATCTGCGCCGAAGGAAACCTCTTTTGGAACCGTCCAAGGAGATTCTTCTAAAGACAGAATACCTTGATTCCTACGCAATTCGTAAAAATCTGTGCCATAAAAGCTCGTAAAACCCTCTAATCGATTCAAGGCATTAGCGTTGGAAAATATCTCTGTACAAAGCTCCAAAGCTACCGGTGCGTTGTAGATACCAGCACAAGCACATCCGCTTTCTTTTGAAAAACGGGAATGGGGTGCACTATCCGTCCCCAAGAAGAACTTAGGATTTCCGCTGATTGCAGCATCTAAAATTGCGCGCCGATGCTTTTCACGCTTTAGCACAGGCAAACAATAATAATGCGGTCTTAGTCCACCTTGGAATAAAGCACTTCTGTTTAAGAACATGTGATGAGGCGTAATGGTGGCAGCTACTTTTTGAGAAGAATGGCGCACAAATTCAACTGCTTCTGATGTGGTTATGTGTTCTAAAACTACCCTAAGATTTGAAAATTTTTCTACTAATGGTGCTAAATAGCGGTCTAAAAAAACCTGTTCTCGGTCAAAAGGATCTACCTCTGGACTAGAAACTTCTCCATGCACTAAAAGGGGCAAATCCAGCTTTTCCATCGTCTCCAAGATAGGCCAAACACGTGTGATATCCTGAACACCTGCTTCTGAATGCGTCGTGGCACCTGCCGGATAAAATTTTATACCATGAATTACACCACTCTGTTTGGCAAGGATGATTTCTGCAGGAGAGGTATTTTCCGTGAGATAGAGTGTCATGAGCGGCGTAAAGTCGGCACCTTTTGGCAACGCCGCGAGGATTCGACTTCGATAAGCCAACACAGAAGCTACCGTGGTGAGCGGTGGTTTTAAGTTTGGCATGATTAACGCACGTGCGAAGTGCGCTACCGTGTCTGGCAAAATGGCACTTAGTTGCAACCCATCCCTTAGATGTAAGTGCCAATCATCAGGACGGGTCAAAAGAAGAGTTTGCATGGTGGTTTCGTGTTACAATCAAAAGGTGCAGGAGCGGGCTGGGCAGCTGCTCCTAGTTTAGGAGAGGAAAGTCCGGGCTTCATAGGGCAGGGCGCCAGGTAACACCTGGGGGACGCGAGTCCACGGAAAGTGCCACAGAAAAGACACCGCCTGCTTTGCAAAAAACAGGTAAGGGTGAAAAGGCGCGGTAAGAGCGCACCGCGCTGCAGGTAACTGCAGCGGCAGGGTAAACCCCGCTCGAAGCAAGGCCAAACAGGGGACAATGACGCGGCCCGCGTCGTCTCCGGGTAGGCCGCTACAGGTGTGTGGTGACGCACATCGCAGAAGAATAGTTGTCCACGACAGAACCCGGCTTACAGGCCCACTCCTGCACTCTCGTGTCTCAGCTATCGCTGGCTATTTGTAGTAGCCCACTGCGCAAACTTGATCGGAAACTTTGGTGTAGAAGACCACCTTTTGCACGGGTTCCGTCTCATTCGGACGTGGCCATTTGTATTCCATTTCGGAGATAGTACCTTCTTGTGCTTTTGAGTAAATCACAGCCCCGATGGGATTGTTGGCTTTGTCCTTCAGGTCTTTTAGGCTTTGACCTACTAACTTCGGGTGTGCTGTGAATTTGCCATCTGGGCTGCCGCAGTAAGGATATAAATCTCTATCCTTAAAGCCCCCTTCCCCTTTGGTGAACATGTCCAGAGCTTTTGCCTTATCTGCTTTGACTTGGGCAATGGCTTTTTGTAGCATCGCTTTGGCTTCTTCAGCAGTACCATAGTTACCTGCTGCTAGAATGCACCCCGAAAAAAAGGCTATGGACGCAATCAAGGTATGAGAAAAAGTTTTACGCATTTGGTAAAATCCTTTGGTTTAGAATGTTCAATGCATATCTACGCAAATAACCGAAACACGGCAGATTGTAACATACACCCGGAGTGAATACATTGCTTACTAGACTCTTTTTTGCTTTTCCTATTGTGTTCACTTTGGCCGGGTTGAGTGGCTGTAGTGTGTTCATGGTCGCCGATGCAGCGGTTAGCGTGGCTGCGGCTACCGTAGAGGTGGGTGCATCTGTAGTCGAGACTGCCGTAGATGTAACGGCCTCTGGCGTGAAAGCGGTAACTGGCAGTGGAAATTAAGCCATCTGAAAGAAAGTAGCTTACCGGCTGCAAGCCTACCATAAGACTTAATCTCACCCCCAGCCCCTCTCCTTGCCAAGAGGGGAGAAAAGATCTTCTTTAAGTCTTTGCTTTAGGCTTATTCGCCCTCGCTCGTTAGAGCGTTTTTTCGATTAAGTTGAGTGTAGCCTGAGTTCAGAAAATAATGAAAACACTCATC
>CAUYTX010000400.1:0-1075 GCA_963575665.1 Gammaproteobacteria bacterium
ATAAATCAAATAAATACAGTGAGTTAGCTTTTTTTCTTACGTCGAACTCAGGTTACAGGACTACCCAAAATTTAGATTTGCGGGTATCACTGAGTCTTCCTGATTATTTGGAGAATGGTCAGTTTGACCTGATAGCATTGTTGGTGCTACGTTTTTTCGAAGATTGTTACCTGTCAAATTTACTGCAAAGCGATGATGGGGACTGCATGAAACGAAAAAAGATACCCTTGTAAGGGTTAGGGGGTGAGGTCGCCTATTTAGGAGGAGTGCAAAAAAACAATGGTAGCCCAACTTCTCCCACTTGATTGATGCGTTCACACTTGTAACCGTATGTTGCTAAATCTTTGGTAAATTTTTCTGAGGTTTCTTTACCACCAGCTATATGAGCTTCAATAAGTATCTTAGGTTTAAATTTTTCAAAGAAACTAGCGTCTTCAAATACGACCGATTCAGCTCCTTCAATATCGCACTTGAGGAAATCAACCGACTTCAGCCCTGATACTTCAACAATTTTGCTCAAGGTAAACGATTTTACGGGGATGACGTCTCCTCTGCTAGATCCTACCACTGCTGTGGCCGATGACCCCATGTTCCCCTCGGAAGAGAAAGTCAAACCGTCGCAGTGATTCCATGCAGCACCGTAGATCAAATCGATGTCCTTTCCAGTCAGTTTACGATAGAGTTCAAAGTTTTTTTGACTTGCCATTACGTTCTTCTCGTCTGCGTCTATGGCAACCACAGAGCCAAACTTGCCAACGGATTCCTTAAAGATAATGGACGTCAAACCGCAGTAAGCACCTAGATCCAAAACACTCTGACCAGATTTTAGATCTGCAAAATCTAGGTATTGGCGTGTTGCGACGACTGGCTCCGAAAATGAAGGAAAAAATACAGGCATTAAATCGAAACCAACGACTTCATGATACTTTGGCGAGGAATAGTCTACTAGCTCAAATTTTCCAAATTTGATAGGCCTCACTGCACTGAAATAGTAGTCATACGAATCTATGATGTCAACACTATTAGGAGTTACGCAGTTGGATTCACAAATTGTTGATTTCGTTAGATTTATTGT
>CAUYTX010000401.1:0-1065 GCA_963575665.1 Gammaproteobacteria bacterium
ACGACAAGCCCTGCAAAATATCATGCTAGAGCGCCTATGGTTCGCCCAAGAACTGCAATTCAGGGCTGAGGACTTCCCATAGTCAGGGTTTTAGGTTTATTGGCTTATTTCAGGCAAAAGAAAACCCGCACAATGGCGGGTTAGAAGGTTAGCGTTTTGTAAGTATTCGTAAGATTAGGGCTATCGTGGCATATATCATTCAAACCCCTTAAATTTGCTTCAACTTGATAACACGTGCCATTTTTAGCCCATGCGCTGGATATGCAATCAACGGTACATCCTTAGACCAGCAAGCCCTACAGCCGTTACAGTTACCGCCATGGGCATAAGCTTCGCACAATTGAACCCCTTCCCTTGCCTGAAATGTGGCCACATCAGGGCCAATAACCGATCCATGCAAACCCTCGATATATTCACCCTGAATAGAATCGCTTGAAAATCTGACCTTTACATTAGGTAAAGCTTCCATTTGTGCGAAAACATGGGCAAATTTAGGGAATTTATGCATTCTGGTGGGCAGCCAGTGATTGCACCATGGGGTTTGTATCATTACTTCTAGGATTTTTTCAGCAAGGCCAAGGGTATAAACGTCACCAGAATCGAACCAGCGGAAATATCGGTCTTGATCTAATTCGGCCACCATATCGGCCACCCAGTCTAATCGTTGCCAGTCCTCCCGATTCGAGATTCTAGGGGCTTTTACGTTGGGATAGTTATAATTGCCGGTAGTGGCATAGCAGCCCTTGCAAGCGTCTACAAGCTCACCTGGAGCGGCCCAAGAACCTGGGCAAGTGTCTAAAGCTTGCAAGCTCCAAGAACGTGCGTTTAGTTTAGAAGTATTTGAGATTTTGATCATATGAACACCTATTACAGTTAAAAAATACAATTCTAGGGGCACAAAACCCCTAGTAAATCAGTGAAAACCCTTAAGCGATTTCAGTTTCAGAATTTAGTTCTTTTGATTCATTTAAAGCTTCAGCATATAAAGCGCACAATTCTGAAATTTCACCGATATCAGCGTGTACGTTTTCGCTGTAACCATCGCAACATTCTGACCAAACCCCA
>CAUYTX010000402.1:0-1064 GCA_963575665.1 Gammaproteobacteria bacterium
AGGGATACTATCCAGAAAATTGTCATTGGACAACAAATCTAATAAATTGCGGAGTCGGAAAGAGAAGGGTTAGCAAACGAAATACCAGTGGTTTTGTTGGTATAAGTAAAAGCGGTAACAAATGGACTTCCATGATTAGGTCAAACAACATACTGTATAATTTAGGGACTCACAATACCATTGAAGAGGCGGTAGAGTCAAGAATAGCAAAAGAAATAGAATTATTTGGCACACGAAAAACAAATCTATACTATATAATGGAGATTTAAATATGGAAATAACTTTTATCAAAGGATTTCAAACAAAAGAAGGTATGGTGTTATTAGGGCAGAGATTCAACCTATACACAATTCAAGGAGAAGTATTTAACAACGTAGTATTGTCATCATGTGCTAAAAAGAAACTTGGATTTGTAATTGACGGAGCTATTGGCATAATTTTAAGTGTTGCTTCAAATAAAGGATAAATATCACTTGCCACCTTTACATCTAAACTCTTTTGAAGTCTGTCAATTTTAACACTTAACATATCAAACATATCTTCTAAGTCACTACTGTTTAATGCTTTTAATTCTTCATTCATTAAATCCACTTCAGCTTGATTGATAATTCTACTCATTATTTTCTCCTTCTCGTTTTTAATATAACATACAATTCTTCGCTTTCATATTTATTATATATTACTCACGAAGAACTATCAATGCTTTAATCGAAATGTTTTACAAATTCATCGCCATCACCCTCGTATAATTCCATAAATATTGCACTGAATGGCAATCCCCAACATGGTTCTCCTGTTTCTTGGTCTTCTATCTCGTACATTTTTCTAGCAACGTATTCAACAAATTCTAAATCTTTACCTTTGATTACTTTCACTGCTTCATGTTCACCATCATAAGTATTTTCTGGGTCGTGTTTGAGTAAGAATTTTAAATCTTTAGTGCTGATTTTCATTGTTAAGCCATCTTTATTCGCTTCAATTTTAAGCAGATGTTTGTCTAATTTCATATATCCACTCCTTTTTAATTTCTATCACTAAACACTACATTCACACCGTGGTAATTC
>CAUYTX010000403.1:0-1062 GCA_963575665.1 Gammaproteobacteria bacterium
AATCAGCCTAGCAACACTACCTGGATCTTCTTGGGAGAATGCCAACACGAGCGGGCCTACCAATCGATCACCCATGCAGGCAAATTCAGTACCTGTGAGTGCACGACGTGCTAGGGAATTACGCACCACACGCACATACACGCCTTTCTTTCGGGCTTCAGCACGTAACTTAGTCATGGCTTCTACAGACAAACCACTGTATTCCGCCGCAATGCAAGAATAAGCACGCGAAGCAACAGAAGCCACCTCCGCCACGATTTGCTTTTTTCCTTCAAGATTTAATGCCACGTCACCTCCTTCTAATAGCAGCTCCAGAGAAACTGCATGAAACCGGTGACCTGATGCAGGGGAAACCCTGTTTAGGACACCGTCTACGCGGGCCAATCAACGATTAAGGGATACCCCACCCGCGGTCTAAGACGAGGGTGTCCCCTCTTCAAAAACCACTATGATCGACGCGAACCCCGGGCCCCATGGTAGTGGAGAGGGTAACGCGCTGAATGTAAATTCCTTTAGAAGTAGAAGGTTTCAAACGTTTTAGGTCACTCATCAAGGCCTGAAGATTCTCTCGGAGGGCAAGAACCTTAAAATCTGCCTTCCCAATGTGGCAATGGAGAATACCAGCCTTATCCGTTCGATAGCGCACTTGACCAGCTTTGGCATTACGAACTGCGCCCACTACATCGGGAGTAACGGTACCCACTTTAGGATTGGGCATCAATCCACGAGGCCCAAGGATTTGACCCAAGGGGCCGACGACACGCATGGTGTCTGGGCTGGCAATGCAAACCTCAAAATCGATATTACCTGCCTTGATAGAAGCCGCTAAATCTTCTAATCCGACAATGTCTGCCCCTGCAGCACGGGCTTCTTCTGCTTTCGCACCTTGCGCAAACACGGCAACTCGTACTGACTTCCCAAGGCCATGAGGTAAAACGGTAGCACCACGAACTACTTGGTCTGATTTTTTTGGGTCGACGCCTAAATTAACAGCCACTTCCACCGATTCACTTGGCTAGTCTTTTCCTATTGAAGAAAGAGGTAGGCGTTTGCTCTTCCGAC
>CAUYTX010000404.1:0-1059 GCA_963575665.1 Gammaproteobacteria bacterium
TTGCGAGGCAAACATCACACCTACATACAAGATCCCTCTGTAAGGGGTGCCTTCCGAAGCTAAACCACGAATGGTTGGCAAAAGGATCTGTTCCATTGCCAGTTTTTCTACGATAGTATTTAACACTGGAGCGGGACTGTAGGCTCCCATGCCTCCAGTATTAGGACCTTTGTCTCCGTCATCCCGCGCTTTGTGGTCTTGCGAGCTGGCCAAAGGTAAAACATGTAGACCGTCACATAAGGCAATAAAGCTGGCCTCTTCTCCTACTAAAAATTCTTCGATAACGACTCGAGAACCAGCAGACCCGAAAACCTTTCGGTCTAACATGTCGCGAACTGCGTTTTCTGCTTCTAAAAAGGAAGTAGCCACCACTACCCCTTTTCCTGCCGCTAAACCATCCGCTTTGATTACTACTGGTATATCATGGTTTCTCAAGTATTTAAGAGTGGGTTCAATTTCTGTAAAGGTTGCATAACGAGCGGTGGGAATGTTCCAACGAGTTAAAAACTCTTTTGCATAAGTTTTCGAAGCTTCAAGACGCGCTGCTGCCGCGCTCGGCCCAAAACAGCGTCTACCAGCTTTTTGAAATTGATCTACGATTCCACGTGCTAAAGGAGCTTCAGGCCCGACGATCGTCAAATCAATGTTTTGAATATCAGCAAAATGTAACAGACCTGAAATATCTTCGGCAAAAAGTGGCACATTTTCGACTCCCTTTTCAAGGCTGGTGCCCGCATTACCAGAGGCCACAAAGACTTGTTGAACATGGGGAGATTGTGCTACTTTCCAAGCCAGTGCGTGTTCACGCCCGCCACTGCCAACGATCAAAACTTTCACTAGGATGCCTCTTTGTGGATTATGTTTGAGTATAGCTAAAACAGCATAAAGCAGAAACACTTGAGGGTCTCGGGCAGAAACCGCCCTGCCCTTCGGGCACTCCTCCTTCGTTAAGGAAGGGGGTTTAATGAGCTAAAATTCTAAAAACTCTCCACCTGTCAAGGGGTAGTACGCCGAAGGCGGGAGGGGGTTTTACAGAATAGGGTCTAACCATTTTATGGC
>CAUYTX010000405.1:0-1057 GCA_963575665.1 Gammaproteobacteria bacterium
TGTCGTCTACATCTTCATAAATCGCAGCAACTATTATACCAAGACCAATAAACTTCTCAAATTTTTCTTGTGATGGTACTCCCTCCCAATTCTCAAACATTTCATCTGTGGGAATGAATGTGAGAGTTCGTGTGTAAGTGACTGTGATTGGTTTGAGTTGGATTTTAGTCATTCTTCAACCTCAACATAAGTCGTTTCGTCTAAACGGGATTTACCTGCCCACCTTTTACCACAAGAAAGGCAATTCACGGTAAAATATGTCGTATTTCTATCAGGGTTGATATTCACTCCATTCTTATCATAGATTGGTTCAAAACCCATACAAGTTGTTTCTCCACCAAAATTGTAAATTTACAGTCCTCTCTGGGACATTCTGGATTTGGATTTTTCATTTTTCAGTTGCTCCAGAGCATCAATAAAGTGTTGAATACAATCTTTGTAAATGTAAATGCTTGTGCTTTCACCAGATAATGCTTCTAACCCTTCGTTAGACTGAACCCGCACAGTTCCATCAGTATCAGTTTTAAAAACAAAATCCCAACCATCTTTGATGTGAAGAATGCGAATTTCTTTTGTGATTTCGTAAGTCATTTCAGTTCTCCAAAGTTTGTTTTTGAATGTAACGACTGAACTCCATAATCTCATCTCTCATTTTTACACCTTCACCAGATTTAGTAATCTCATCATAAAGAGTAGTGAGAGCAAGTTGAGAATGGTTACTTGTCGTTCAGTAAGATTGAGAGTAGTCATAAGAGTTCCTTTGTGATTATGAGTGTATTATAAGGCATCTGGTGCGATTTTGGTGGGGTCTTGTGCCAGTTCGTCAGGTGTCTTCAATCTCTCTTGTTGCGAACATCAGTCAAAGAAAACTCAAAATCAAAAGTCAAAATCCCAAAAGAAATGAAGAATATTGTGTTACTATATTCGTCTCTCAATGGTTTAAATGAAATATACCCCACAAGAATACTATCAGTTCTTGAAATATTTACTCCCCACCAAATGTAAGGAATGAATGATTTTCTATTAATATCTACAAGTTCTTTGTAAATTCCTAGAG
>CAUYTX010000406.1:0-1056 GCA_963575665.1 Gammaproteobacteria bacterium
TACCAGACCAGGACACGCTACAACCTCAATGCCAGGCACTGTTGTCGAAGTACTAGTTCAGGTAGGACAAGAGGTCAAAGCGGGTATGCCACTCTTGGTCGCAGAAGCCATGAAGATGCAGAGTGAAATCCATGCACCCATCTGCGGTAAAGTCAAGGCAATCTACGTAGTCAGTGGAGATGCCATTGTTCCAAATGAAGCCTTGATCGAAGTTGAGTAGCCCTCAAAGCTAGTTCTCTCTCTTTTCTCACTCCCCGATCCCCTCCTTCCTAACAGGGGCAGGGGAGTCTAAGCAAACCTCAAAACACAAAATTTGTCTCTAATTTGCAACAAAATCTTATTTTGTATCTTTTTTGAAAAATTTGTCGTTTTTTTGAAAAAAAGGTGTTGCATTCCTGCAAAACATATTGTAGTATGTTCTCACAGTGTGCTTGGACGCGTTCCAAGCTAGAGTGAAACCCTAGAATTCAATTAGGAGTGTTTACATGAACAAGAAGATTCTTACTGTTGCTGTTGCTTCTGCTCTAGCAGCTCCGATGGCCGCCTTCGCCGACGTTACCGTCTATGGCCAGCTTGGTACTTCTCTTGACTACATCAGCAGCAAGAGCGAGCCTGCTTCCTACTCCGGAACCGTCAACGGTGTGCCTTACACCGTCCACGAGCGCAAGAGCAACTTGAATGTCTCGAGCAACTCTAGTCGCCTTGGTTTTAAGGGCACGGAAGATTTAGGCGGTGGGCTGAAGACCATTTGGCAGCTTGAATCTGAAGTCAACCTAACAGATAGTGCTGGCCCTGCTAATACTGGACCTACCAATTTTGCAGGTAGAAACAGTTTCCTTGGTCTGAGTGGTGGTTTTGGTACGTTCTTGACTGGTCGTCATGACACCCCATATAAGATGTTGGGTCGTTCTTTAGATCCATTCGGTGATACGGTAGGGGATACTCGCGAGTTGCTAGGAATAGGTTTTGATAGCCGACGGGACAACGTCATCGCTTACATTACTCCCAATTTTAGTGGGTTTAGTGCGATCGTGGCGTATGTGGATGCTCTGAACT
>CAUYTX010000407.1:0-1054 GCA_963575665.1 Gammaproteobacteria bacterium
TAAAGACTTCTCGCGCCCTGCTCGGGCGCGATTCCACCAAAACTATTTCGATCCCTCTAATGCCCTAGCACGTAAAAGTGCTTCTGCTGCGGCTTGTGACTGTCCTTTTTTTTGGTATGCCACCGAAATTAGTCGCCAATTTCTAGCCTGTAAATCCTTTTGATTGCGTGCTTTGCTAATGGACTTTTGTGCCGTGGCAATAGCAGCACCTGCCTTTCCCTGTCTGAGCTGCAAGGTGGCTAGTTCGTGCCATAAACGACCGTTTTCTGGTTCGATGTGCAGTGCACGTTCTAGATTCGCCGCCGCCGAGTCAACTTTTCCGGAAGCGGCTTGGTCATCCGCCTTTCCTAAAAGTGCTACAACACCAGTGTTAGAAGAAGTGGAAGATTTGTGGACTGGAACTGGCAAAGATGCCGTAGATGGTGGCTTAATCTCTATTGGTACAGGCACAGCTTGCATAATTTTGGGTGCTGCAGTGCGCTTGGGTACTAGGGCTTCTTTTGGTTTCTTTGGGGCAGCTGGTGTCACTTTGTTGACAGCTTCTTTAGGGGGTTCCTTAGGAGTCGACCCAGGTGGTGCCAATTTTGGAAGCACGATCTTTCCGGGTGGTAAATGAGATGGCACCGACGTTGGATTTCCCATAGAAGGGTACCTAGGCACAAAAAGAGGCTCAGGAGTAGGCAATACCTCTTCCCTCGGAACAGAAGCAAGAGGAGCGGTTTGGACTAAAGAACTTTCCTGCGGTGGTGTAACATTAGAAGCCACTGCCACTGGTTTGCACTCTTCGACAGAGGCTTGTTGGTTTAGATTGGCGCATCCCGCCAACGTAATCAGCGTGAGGGTAGCACCCACCCCGCGAAGTGATTTCGTATCTGGGAAAGTTTTTGTGGGTACATAGGTAAACAAGTAATGGTTGGCCATGAGTAATGTCCAGTGTTTTTTCAGCAACTAAGTATCGTCATCTGACGGAAATGCAGGTTCCGGCGCCGATAAGTCACATGACGCAACTTATTTGATGTTTTGCCCCTATTATTAACCATAATGGAAAAAATTT
>CAUYTX010000408.1:0-1054 GCA_963575665.1 Gammaproteobacteria bacterium
GCAGAACCACAGTATCCGTTCCAGCGGATCCCAAAACCGCATCGACACCGCTAACCGAGACTACACCGCTAGCTAGTAGAGCGACAGTGTCCGCATCAGCAGAACCCAAAACCGTCTCGACACTACCGACAGCCGTAGTACCGCTGGCGAGGAGGGTAAGCGTATCCGTGCTAGTAGCCCCGAGCACAGTTTCGACACCACTAGCCGAGATGGCACCACTGGTTAGCAAAGCAACAGTATCTGTATCAGCAGATCCCAAAACCGTCTCGACACTATTGACAGCGGTAGAACCGCCGGCGAGCAGAGTAAGCGTGTCTTGGCCAGCAATCCCGAGGACAGTTTCGACACCACTAACCGAGATGGCACCGTTAGATAGCACAGCAACAAAGTCCGTACCAGCAGATCCCAAAACTGTCTCAACATTGCTAACTACGGTTACACCAGCAGCTAACAGAGCAATAGTATCCGTGCCGGCAGACCCCAAAACTGTCTCGATATTACTGACAGCCATGGCACCACTAGTGAGGAGAATGACTGCATCCGACACAGTAGTTCCGACCAGACTTTCGACACCACTGACCGAGATTGGCAGAGAGGATGGAGCTAGCAAAGTAATGGTATCTGCACCAGCGGATCCCAAAACCGTCTCAACATCCATGATAGTCATAGCACCCCCAGTGAGGAGGGTGGCCGTATCAGCACCAGCAATTCCGCGTAAGGTTTCGATACCACTAACCGAGATGGCACCGTTAGATAGCACAGAAACAAAGTCTGTACCAGCAGATCCTAAAACTGTCTCGACACCACCAACCGCAATTGAACCACCGGCTAACAGGACAATAGTGTCTGCACCAGCAGCTCCTAAAACCGTCTCGACGCTACCGACAGCCGTAGTACTGCCTGCGAGAAGGGTAAGGGTGTCTTGACCGGAGGTTCCGAGCAAAGTTTCGACACCACTAACTGCGATTGCACCACCGTCTAGTAGTGCAACGGTGTCCGTACCGGTAGAGCCTAAAACTGTTTCGACACTACTGACAGCCGTAGTACCCCCAGC
>CAUYTX010000409.1:0-1051 GCA_963575665.1 Gammaproteobacteria bacterium
TAACAACTATTGATTCGGTAGGTTTAATACGAATGCTTGCCGCTTGACTTTCCATGACACTTGAGTTATAATTGTATTATCAACTTGAGGAGCACACATGGCAAACAAATCTTGGACTATAAACTTGGAAGAAGACCCTGAGACTGGTGACTTGATTCTTCCATTGAATGATGATATACTAGAAGGAACTGGTTGGAAAACTGGTGACAACATTGAATGGATTGACAATAAAGATGGAAGCTGGACTATGAAGAAGATTGAAACACAATGGGTTCTTGTTGAAGCCGTGTCTATGTTTCGTGAACGATACATGGTAGAAGTGCCTGTTGGCGTTGACAGGTATGGCAAAGACAAAGCTGATTGGGCACTTGATACAGTTACGCTAGAAGAAGCTAAAGAATTTTCGCAAGAACACTTGGGCGAAACTATCGTGTCACATCGTGTCGTTACGAAAGAAGAAGCGTTTGCATTGTGTGATAAAGATAATGCATATTGCAAAGCATGGACTGAAGAAATGAAAATGAACAGTTTCTTCACGACAATGGCAGAACATATTAGAGAGAATAACTACAATGACGCTACCTGATGAAAGATATCGTGCGTTGCGTTGTGGGCATCAAATGCTTTTAGATTTGTTGAACCCAAAAGTAACGCCTAAAGTGCCTAAATACATTCGTCAACGTGCATTGAATGTATTGCGACACTATCCAGATTCGTATCACTTCACTAAGATTGTAGAGAAATTGCCTGAAGATTTTTCCATTAACAGCCGATTTATGAGATTATCAGATGAAGAACAAAGCTGAAGAAAAAGTTGTTTATTTTTTGAAAGAGTTACTTCATCCAGAAGGATTCGCATGGGCAGTAACACCTGAGGTGCGTAAAGAAGCGCACCAACTTTTAATTATGATAGAAAGTGAAATCAATGAGCAAGATTCAACAGTTCGGCAGACCGCATGAAACGTTTGACCCTAGCAATAAAAAACATCGAAAGATTTTTCACGATGTAATGCGATATAGAACTTGGGGTAGGTCTGAAATTTGTTTTTGG
>CAUYTX010000410.1:0-16138 GCA_963575665.1 Gammaproteobacteria bacterium
CGTAGAGAGAGAATCAAGGATGATTCTCGACTGCGCACTCGGATCGGACTCCAATGGGAAGTCTATGAGTATTTTGGCAAAACACCACGAATGATGGACATCGGTTTAAGCACAAAGACAATTCTCGTCGTTGATGATATGAGCACAGTCCGCAGTGCCCTGCGCCACCTCCTCAACGCTCTAGGTGCTGTTAAGATTGATTTATCTGGGGATGGCGACGACGCGCTTCGCCGAATGGCCTCCGTTCCGTATGACATTATCTTGTGTGATTACATCCTTGGGGAAGGGCGAGACGGAATGCAGGTTTTGGAAGAAGCCAAGCAACGTCAGTTGATTGGACTCAGTACCGTTTTTGCCATCATTACTGGGGAAAGTAGTTTAGCCATGGTACTCGGAGCCATGGAGTATCGACCGGACGAGTACATCATTAAGCCCGTTACTCGACAGGGACTCGAAGAACGTTTAGAACGGTTGATGACACGAAAAGTGGCATTGCTAGATGTGGAACGTGCCGTGCGTGAAAACGACATAGCAAAAGTAATCACACTGGTTAAAGAAAAAACTCAATCCCAGCCTATCTACGCTTTGGATCTTTTGCGAGTTAAATCTGAACTTCTGTTGCGCATGGGACAGTTTGAAGCCGCGGGAGAATCTTTTGAGATGGCAGGAAAGATTCGAGAGACTTTTTGGGTCAAACTGGGTCAAGGGCAGGTTCGGTACTACCTTGGAGATTATGTTGGGGCAAGCAAGTGTTTCCAAGGTCTCATTGCTGAAAACCGAATGCACACCGAGGCCTACGATTGGATGGCGCGGGTTCACCAGGCCATGGGCAATTCGGAGGCTGCAAAAGAAGTGCTGGCCACTGCCGCTCAAATTTCTCCGAGATCTATCTTACGTGCTCAAGCTTTGGGTGCCCTTAGTTTACGTGCTGGGGACATAGCCGTAGCAGAGCAGGCCTACCGGAGTGCAGTACGTCTTGGTCGTTTTTCAATACATCGAGATCCCAGTGACAACGCTCATTTGTCTGGGGTGTTTATGGAACGCGGAAACTCAAAGGAAGCCACCAAAACGATCAAAGAAGCCAAAAAGCAGTATTTAGGAGATCCAAAAGCTGTCTTAGTCCTAGCAATTGCAGAGGCTTCCGCTTACCAGCAGTTGGGGTTAAAAGATGCAGCGACAAAATCCATTCTTGAAGCCAGCACTGCCTATCAAACTGCTTCGGGTGACCTGCCCCCTGATCTTGCCATTTCACTAGCCAAACTTTGCCACACCAATGGGCAGGAAAACCAAGCCAAGACAATCATGAGCGATCTGGTACATCGCCACTTAGAAGACGGCTACACCATGACCCAAGCTAAATCTGCCTATGGTGCCATGGGCATGGCCGAAGAAGGAGATCAATTGATCAGTAACCTTTGGAAAAAGGTTGCACTTGCTAATAACGAAGGGGTACGCCTTGTGCGTGAGGGTCATACTGCCGAAGCTACAGCAGTGTTAGAACAAGCTGCTCAGGAAATGCCCAACAACCCAACTATTAACATGAATGCCGCTCGAGTCCTGTTACTCAGTATGGAAAAATCTGGCCGACGACTTGACCTTTTGGCTCGGGCTAAAGAGTACTTAGACCGTGTCCCAACTCAGCTTAGAGATCATAACGATAAATTCCAACGTCTTCGCGGTGCGTGGGTCAAATTGGCTAACCAGTTGCAATAGATTTAACGGCGAGATTTTTTGATGAGTCGTTCCGTTCTGATAGTAGATAACGAACAAGACTTGGCCAATAGCCTGGGTAACTTGTTGAGTGCCTATGGTTTCTCTGCAGAAATCGCCTACAGTTCTTCAGAAGCAGAAGCACAGTTGTTGAATGGAGATACACGAGTTGTTTTGGTAGATGTACGCCTTGGGAGTAGTAGTGGTGTGCGGCTCATGCGGCGATTGCGTCGTTTGAGGCCCGGGCTCGTGTGCGTCATGATGACTGGTTTCGCGACCATCGAAACGGCTCTGGATGCTTTGCGAAACGGTGCCTATGATTACCTAGTAAAGCCCATGGAACCCAGTGATTTACTGGCAACGCTGGAGCGTTGTTTTGAGCGATTGCGCCTTGCTGATGAACGTGAAGCCGCTTTGCATGCACTCCGAGAACGAGAAGAAGAGGTTCGGCTGTTATTTGATTCAACAGCAGAAGGGATTTACGGTGTAGATTGTTTTGGACGGATTACTTTTGCAAATGCTGCTTGTTTACGAACACTTGAGTATTCTCTTGAAGACTTTTTGGGACGGGATGCACATACCCTGTTTGTGGGTAGTTACCATGAGTACCGAGCTTGTGAGGTCACTGTTGTAGATGCGTCTGGCTGTGCTGGCGCAGAAGAAGTACGAGCTCCCGTTCACGCATTGGAAGCAGTTTTGCAACGGGGTTCTCGGGTGCATGTCGAATACACTCAACTTTGTCGCGCAAATGGAACTTTCATTGCTGTGGAATGTTGGTTACATCCAATTCGTAGGGAAGGAGAAGTGGTTGGTTCGGTCGTGACGTTTGTTGACGTCAGCGAACGACGGCGTGCCGTTGCAGAAACTCAACGAATGAAGGCTTACCTAAAAAACATTATTGACGCCATGCCTTCTGTGTTGGTGGGTGTTGACGAGAAAAGTCGTGTAACGGAGTGGAATCGCAGAGCGGAGCAAGCTACTGGTGTGCCTGCTACTGTGGCAGTGGGTCAAGATTTCTTGTCTCTTTACCCTGCGTTAGCACCTCAAGCAGAACAAGTGGCTGCTGCGGTTCGTGGAGAAAGTACGGCACACTCTACGAGAATGATTACAGAGTTTTCTGGCGAAAAACTTACTTTAGATGTGGTAATTTATCCAATTGAAGTAAATGGAACGCGAGGAGCAGTCATTCGAGTCGATGACGTCACAGAACGTGTTCGCATCGAACAAATGATGGTTCAAACCGAAAAAATGATGTCTCTCGGAGGCATGGCTGCAGGCATGGCCCATGAGATCAATAACCCGTTGAGTGCGATCCTCCAAGGAGCGCAAAACATCCTCCGACGCCTTTCCCCTAGCCTGCCTGCCAATCGGAAAGCAGCCTCTGCCACAGGCGTTGATCTCGAGAAACTTTCTTTTTATTTAGAAACACGAGAGATCTCGAGTTTTTTGACCAACATTCAATCTGCGGCAACACGAGCCACTCGAATTATTACGGACATGTTGGCTTTCTCACGTTGTGGTGAAGCACACTTTGCTCCTTTTGATCTCACTGAAATTTTAGAAACGGTCGTTCGTCTGGCCGCCGGTGATTACGATCTAAGACGGCATTATGATTTTCGACGAATCGAAGTGGTACGGGACTATGATCTAAGCCTCCCGTTGGTGCCTTGTGACCGTACTGAAATCGAACAAGTATTTCTAAATCTCGTAAAAAATGCTGCTCAAGCACTCGCAGAGGTCTCCCCCCCTCGCCGAATTCTCTTACGTACTCGAAGTGAAGAAAATTATGCCTGCGTTGAAGTGACAGACACTGGCCCTGGCATGGACGAACCAACACGCAGTCAAGTATTTGAACCCTTTTTTACTACAAAACCGGTAGGAGTGGGGACAGGACTAGGACTTTCAGTCAGCTATTTTATCGTGACGGAACAACACCGAGGAACTATCTCAGTGGCTTCTGAGCTCGGAAAGGGCAGTATCTTCAGCGTGAGACTTCCTCTCGTGCGAGAAACTTTGGATACTCCCCAATTCCTCAAAATTAGTTCAGATAGTCCATCAAATCTCGCTAAACCAACGCCCACCTTTTAGGAAACCCTCGCGTGCACCCCAACTATTGGTAGTCATAATCTGTTTGATCTTTTTCTGACACATGACCTGGCTCAATCGTCCCTTCGCAGCACTATGGATCATAGAAACCGCGTCGTTAAATTCCTTTTTGTCCACTTGTCCATCGTTCTTGACAAATTGTTCTAGCAATTCTTTTGCCTTTTGATCGAGGCTGGTTTCTAAGATGTACTCCGAATAGGCGCACACGTGTTGCAGGGCAAGCCGTGCCGAATCAACACCAATGCCTTCTTGGATGGCGATTTTGAGTATTTCTTTTTCCTCTTCGCGGTCTACGTACCGATCTTCGTAGGCACGCAACTTAATTTCTTCAATAAAACGCTTCTTGACGGCTTCAATATCCATTGCTGACCTCAGTGATTTTTGTTAGCCTAACAATCATACTCGTTTTTCTGACATGTCATGGAAAACAATCTTCAGGTGTACAAGAGCCAACGTCGCCTCTTGCTCCAGTGGCTCATCACCAGTTTTCTTTCTCCCAATGTTGGAGTGGCACAATCTGTTAAACCAGGTGCCACCGGGATTCAAACGGTAAAGGACCAAGTTTTCCATAATGACCACCCTGCAACAGTAGGGAGTCAAGTGCGCGGTGGAGACATCCTAGAAACGGGTGCAGACAGCCAAACTACCTTTGTCATGGGACGTAGTGCCTTTCTTTTGAGAGAGCACACCCGTCTTGAAATTGCGCCGATTCGATCTTGGGCGAGAGATTTTTTACGCGTAGCCAATGGGGGCCTCTTGGCAGTGTTTGGGCATGGTGAACCTAAAACTGTGCGTACCACTACGGCTGTCCTCGGGATTCGCGGGACAGGACTGTACCTAGAGACCGATCCGACTCGTACTTATTTGTGTACATGTTATGGCACTGTAGACATTCACCCTGCAGCAGGTAAGTGTAAGTGTCGGGATACTGTCCATTCCGTGCACCATGCAGGACGAGTCATTTCCAGTTCCGGATCACGAGATTTTTGGGTTCACGAGGCTCCGATGCTAAACCATAAGGACTCTGAGCTTGTCTTGTTAGAATCTCTGGTAGGTAGAAAATTGTCTCCCCAATTTTTGAAACCCTAAACTGAATTGAGGTACTTACGTATGTTTGACGATCAATCGGAAGTAGATGCACTGCTGCAACAAATGCGTGAAGAACTACCTATCCCGGCATATATTACAACTGCTTCGGTAAATCGCCTACAGAGAAATGGAGCAAAAATTACTGCTAAGAAACTTGTGTATATCGAAGGTGTTGACTATTTTGCCGATCATGGTGGTATCTGCTGCTTTATGAGACTGTCAAAATCAGGCGAGCAGATTGCACTGATATCCTTGACTCATCTACGAATCGAAGGACATTTGTTATCAGATAAGATACATGATTATCAGGCAAAACGAGAGAAAAACTTAGCAATAGCAAATGGTAACTCCCCAATCTTTTGGAAGTGAATGCATGTTTTCCAATTTTAGCCCTTTGATTCTTCGCTACCGAGGGATCTACCCCACCATTGACAAAACTGCTTTTATTGCACCGGGAGCAGTAATTATTGGAGATGTGGTCATCGGCCCGGAAACTTCCGTTTGGTTTGGCTGCGTGGTGCGCGGGGATGTGAACTGTGTTCGCATTGGCGCAAGAACCAACATACAAGATGGAACTGTTGTTCATGTTGCTTCTATTGGACAGGGAACACACATTGGCGACGATGTGACCATAGGCCACTGTGCACTGTTACATGAGTGTGTTTTGGAAAACCATGCCTTTGTTGGCATGCGGGCAAGTGTCTTAGATGGAGCTAAGGTTCAGAGTCACGGAATGTTGGCGGCGGGTGCTCTGTTATCCCCGCGAAAGGTATTGCCGAGTGGGCAAATCTGGGCAGGTACCCCTGCTAAATTTCTTCGCGAACTGACTGCAACAGATCGAGAAGAATTCATTCCTCGAGCGAGTCAATACGTGGCACTCGGGCAGGAGTATTTGTTAGCCGAATTATCTCGGCACTAAATGTCGCGTAACAATTCGTTGATTCCGGTCTTAGATCGGGTTTTTTCGTCCACTTGCTTGACGATTACTGCGCAATACAAACTGTACTTACCGTCCGCAGAAGGTAAGTTACCTGAGACGACCACTGATCCTGGGGGAATACGACCGTACGAGACTTGACCAGTAGCGCGGTCATAAATGCGCGTGCTCTGGCCAATGTATACCCCCATTGAAATAACAGATCCGGTGCCTACGATGACCCCTTCTACGATTTCCGAACGCGCGCCGATAAAACAGCCATCCTCGATGATGGTAGGGGAGGCTTGCACGGGTTCTAACACGCCACCAATACCCACTCCGCCAGAAAGGTGTACGTTTTTGCCAATTTGAGCACAGGAACCCACCGTAGCCCAAGTGTCTACCATCGTGCCACGATCCACGTAAGCACCAATGTTCACGTAGGAAGGCATAAGTACCACGGAAGGCGCAATGTAAGCACCGCGACGAACGCTGGCGGGTGGCACTACTCGAACTCCTTCTTCTCGAAACTCTTTTGAATCGTAATCAGAGTATTTAGAAGGAACTTTATCGAAATAATTGGTAAACCCACCTTTTAAGAAGGTATTGTCTTCAATCCGGAAATATAACAAAACCGCTTTTTTAAGCCAACTATGGACCACCCATTCGCCATTTTGTTGTTCTGCAACTCGAAGCTTTCCAGCATCTAATAAAGAAATGGTTTCCTCTACGGCTTCTTTGACTTTGGTTTCAACATTTTGAGGAGTAATCTCTGCTCTCTGCTCAAATGCAGATTCGACAACGCTTTGTAGATCGTTCATTTTTGGTTTCCAAAAGGAGCAGCCCAATCCCAAGACTGGTCACCAAATGCCATAAAATTAGGATTCAATAAAGAAGATTTTGTATTGTAACGCAGTGGTTTCCGTTGTAAGTCAGTTAATTCGCCCCCGGCCGCGCGGAGTACACAATGAGCCGCTGCTGTATCCCATTCCGAAGTAGGACCCATTCTTAGGTAAAGATCTGCACTGCCTTCCGCCACTAAACAAAATTTTAGTGAACTCCCAATTGAAAGTAGTTCATGTTCTCCAATGCGACTTAAATAAGAGAGAACTTCCTCTCGACCGTGGGAACGACTGGCCAAAATTCTAAGAGGAGGAGTTGCGCTGCTCTTTACGAAAATACGTTCTGGTGCTTTTAATCCACGTTTACGAAAAGATCCTTGACTTAAAGAAGCAAAGTACCCAACCTCTTTTGCGGGTGTGTACACTGCTCCTAGCACAGATTCATTACGATGGATCAACGCAACATTAACCGTAAATTCTCCATTCCGTTTGATAAACTCCCTAGTACCATCTAATGGATCAATAAGCCAAAAGGTTTCCCAATGAGATCGCTCCTCAAAGCGAACAATGCTAGACTCCTCTGAAAGAATTGGATACTCGGGTGTGATCTTTTGCAATCCCTCTACTAAACAGTCATGAGAAGATAAATCTGCAGCAGTCAAAGGAGATTCGTCTTCCTTGAAAGAGACTTGAAAATCCGAATGATAAATCTCTAATATTCGACGTCCCGCCTCCTCTGTTAAAAGATTGATAGACTGTAAAAATTCAAATGAATCCCAAAAATTCAAGATATTTCCCCTTTTAATTTCTTTGTGAGAAGGTCGTTTAGCTGGCTAGGATTGGCTTTCCCGCCGGTAATTTTCATGATTTGCCCCACGAAGAACCCGAAGAGTTTATCTTTTCCTGCACGGTATTGGGTGACTTGAGCCGTATTTTTTGTCATTGCTTGATCAATAGCAGCTTCCAGAGCGGAATGGTCTTGCACTTGACGCAAACCACGTTTCGAGATCACGTCATCTGGGTTACCCTCACCAGACCACATAGCTTCAAAAACTTCTTTTGCAATTTTTCCGGTAATCGTTCCATCTACGATGCGATGAATCATTTGTCCGAGTTGTTCCGGCGTTACGGGACTATCAGAAACTTCTTTTCCAGATTGATTCATGGCTGCTGAAAAATCTCCCATGACCCAATTAGCTGAAAGCTTTGCTTCTCCTTTAGAAGATCGCACAGTAGCTTCGTAAAAATCTCCAATTTCACGGGTAGCGGTCAACACCGTAGCATCGTAAGGAGAAATGCCATATTCCAAGATAAACCGTTCTTTTTTCTGATCTGGCAATTCTAGCAAAGAAGAACGGACAGAATCTATAAAAGAATCTTCTAAGACCAATGGCAACAGATCTGGATCCGGAAAATATCGATAGTCGTTTGCTTCTTCTTTGCTCCTGAGTGCTCGAGTTTCGTTTTTATCTGGATCGTAGAGGCGCGTCTCTTGTACGACCTTTCCTCCACGTTCTAGCAGATCAATTTGACGTTCAATCTCGAATTCAATGGCGCGTTCAATAAATCGAAAGGAATTTAGATTTTTGATTTCAGCTCGGGTGCCAAATTTTTCTGTTCCCTTTCGACGCACAGAAACGTTGGCATCGCAGCGCAAGCTACCTTCTTGCATGTTGCCGTCGCAAATGTCCAGATATTTAACCAACATGTGGATCTTTTTCAGGTAGGCCACTGCCTCTCGGGCAGATCTCATGTCTGGTTCTGAAACAATTTCTAGCAGAGGTGTTCCAGCACGATTGAGATCAATTCCTGAGAAGCCGTGAAAATCCTCATGAAGAGATTTTCCGGCATCTTCTTCGAGGTGAGCTCTGGTAATACCAATGGTTTTTGAGGTATCACCTAAAGAAACGGAAAGATGACCTTTTCCTACCACGGGCAATTCATACTGGCTAATCTGATAACCTTTTGGCAAATCTGGGTAAAAGTAATTTTTTCGAGCAAATATCGAACGACGAGAGATTTCAGCAGACACCGCCAATCCGAATTTGACCGCCATTCGAACTGCTTCACCATTTAATACTGGCAACACACCGGGCAATCCAAGATCTATGGCGCAGGCTTGGACATTAGGAGGAGCCCCAAAGGTAGTGGACGCACCAGAAAAAATCTTGCTCTTGGTGGACAATTGAGCATGGATTTCTAACCCAATGACCGATTCCCATTCCGTATTGAACATGTGTCGATTCTCTTACATGACCTTTTAGGGTGTATTCACTTTCTGATACAATTTATACAACATAGCAAAATGGTAAAAAAATGAATTGTTGTATTCGTGTGCTAAAATTTCGTTTAGGAACGGACTAAGAACACCTTGAAAGGCACTTTCAGATAAAGAAGGAAAATGAATTTGTAAAATGGGAAACAGGAGCCAATTAAACCTCGGATTAAGCCTATGAAATAATCCACGACTCAAAATTTCGAACGAGAGAGGATGCTGTTCTTGGCCGCGACACCGCTCCGGATATTGGTAAACACGCTCTAAAAGGCTCCGATGATAAGTCGGAGACAAAACAAGAACACCCGTGTTAATAATAGAAGAGACATCCGTTTCGATCCCCTCAGTATGACGATAAACATCGTTATTAAAACGTCGGAGATCCTCTAAAGACATTTCTAGGGTCACCCCAGAAGAAGGTTTCCTGAAATGAGAAGGTACTGCTCTTCGCTCCAAACGTATTCTCTGATCTATCTCTGAGAGATGATCACAATCAAACACCCCACCTATCTTTTCGATGGGAACTCCCTGAAGAATATCTGGAGCGTTGGGGTGGATAATAATATCGGCATCTAGCCAAATGATGTGGTCGTACAAAAAAGACCATGGTTGCGACAAAATGAGACATTTTTGCCAAGCAGGAGACCGAGATTTTGAAATCAAGCTATCATCTAAAGGTTCAGAAATGACAATCAGATCATATCCATAAGCAGAGGCATAACGTTCCCAACTTTTTTGGGCGACTCTCATCCAATCGGATAGGTAACTGTTCCCGATCAATAAGGTAACAATAGCTCGATTTGAGCTGGGTACATGTGCCTGTCCACGACTCCATTGAATCATAATTCAACCCCCAAAAGTTATTTACTTTCCGGACGTAATGCACGAGAAAAAAGGTTTTGTACGGATTCGCGTGGGGAATGTCCCAAATAGAGAACCGAATACACCTGTTCCGTAATGGGCATTGGAATTTGCAGACGATTTGCGAGGGTGACCACTTCGCGAACTGTTGAAAAACCTTCTACCACCTGCCCAATCACCTTTAGTGCAGAATCAATAGGGTAGCCTTTTCCTAATAAAAGGCCAAAACGGCGATTTCGGGACAGATCTCCAGTACAGGTCAGTACGAGATCCCCAAGACCAGATAATCCCATGAGGGTTTCCCGTCGTGCCCCTAACGCTTCGCCAAGTCGCATGATCTCTGTGAGACCTCGAGTAATTAGCGCGGCACGAGCGTTGTCACCAAAGCCTAGACCATCGGAAATGCCTGCTGCAATGGCAAGCACATTTTTGGCTGCCCCCCCAATTTCCACCCCGATCACATCTTCCGAAGTGTAAGGCCGCAAAACAGAGCTAGAAAGACAACCTGCTAACCAATTTGCATACTCTGGAAAGTGAGAAGCCACCGTGATCGCAGTGGGCAGACCTAAAGCAACTTCCCTCGCAAAGGTAGGCCCTGAAAGTACGGCCGTTGGTACGTTCTCCCCCAGGATCTCTTTTGCCACTTCGTGGAAAGGTCGTTGGGTTTTGGGTTCTAAACCTTTGGTCGCCCAAGCAAACCTGAATCCTTCTGAACGTCGCACTGCTACCGTCTCAAGGATTGGCCGGAAAACCTTGCTCGGCGTGACCATGATTACTTCTGAAGTAGTAGCAAGGACGTGGTTCAAGTCTGAGGTAGGAACTAATCCTTCTGGAAAATGGGCGTCCGGAAGGTACCAAGGGTTGCACTGCGCGTCTGCCAACGCTTGCATCTTGGCAGCGTCCCGACCCCACAACCAAACCGGATGGCCATTACGTGCAAGCAAGATAGCCAGAGCTGAACCCCAAGAGCCTGCACCCAGTACCGCAAATTGAGTCTTGGGAGACATTGTCCTTTGCCTTCATTAAACGTGCGCAGCGGGAGCTTGATTTTGCATTCTTTGAAAATAAATCGCGTCAAAATTAACGGGGGCTAACAGCAATGGCGAAAAACCACCTCGTATGACCAAATCTGAAATTGCTTCTCTAGCATACGGAAACAGGACGTTGGGGCAGAAAGCACCTAACATGTGTCCCATGTGCTGTTCTGGCACTCCCGAAATGCTAAAAACACCGGCCTGACTCACTTCTGCTAAATAAGCAGTACGATCGCCAAATTTGACGGTCACCGTAATGGCAATGACTACTTCAAAATTTTGAGGGTCAAGAGATCGGGCAGAAGTGTCTAACTGTACGTTAACCTCAGGACGTCCTTCCTCTTTGAAGATGTGAGGAGAATTGGGTGTCTCAAAAGAAAGATCTTTTACATAGATTTTTTGAATTGCAAACTGCCCTTCTTGTTCTGCCATGAGGATTCCATTGCGTTAGGCGGTTTTGGAAAGACCTAGAAGCGGATCAAGACCCCCTTCTGCATCTAGGGCAGCGGTATCATCGTAGCCCCCCACGTGGTGGTCGCCGACAAAGATTTGCGGCACCGTGCCTCGTCCGCTGCGAGCTTCCATTTCAGCCCAGCGAGTCGGTTCCAAGTCTACTCGGATTTCAGTGTATTGCACCCCTTTCTTTTCGAGCAAACGACGTGCCCGGTGGCAATACGGACAACCTCCAGTGGCATATATGACGACTTCTGGCATATAGAAACTCTCCTTAATTCGGGTACGTCGTTTATCGTTTTTGGGTTAAAGGAAGATTAGCACTACGCCAAGCAACCAATCCACCATCCAGGTTATAAATAGACGAAAAACCCTGCTTGTGCAAAAAGGAACTAGCACGCCCGGAACGGTTTCCGCTTTGGCAAACCACAATGACTGGACGCTCTCGATGTTTTTCTAGTTCTTTTCCTCGGTCTGACAACTTTCCTGCCGGGATATGAATCGAGTTCAAAACATGGCCTTCTTTGAATTCGTTCTCCTCGCGAACATCGAGAACTAGCGCGTTTTGATGGCTAATGAGGCCCGTTGCTTCCAGTGGGCCTACTCCTTGGTATCCCCGTGTGCCGCGCAAAAGCGGTTCGCCAAAGAGCATACCTAAAATCACGCCCAACACTAGGAACAACTCCCAATGGTGAAGAAAAAACTGCGTAAATTGTTCCATGAACCCTTCTAAGTCTTTATTGCTCGGAAGTGAGAATTCTAACAGGAGAGCACGACTACGCCTACTGACCTAACCCGTCTAGGTATCTATCTGCGTCCAGCGCGGCCATACATCCGGCGCCCGCAGAAGTAATGGCTTGTCGATAGATGTGATCTGCTACGTCGCCCGCAGCAAAGACACCCGGAATGCTTGTAGCAGTTGCACTTCCCCCGGTTCCACCCTGCACTTTGATGTATCCCTGTTGTAGTGCCAACTGTCCTGCAAAGATTTGTGCATTGGGTGCATGGCCAATGGCGATAAACACACCTTGAAGAGGAACCGTTTTGAGGACACTCGTCACCTGATTCCTAATGCGTAGTCCAGTGACGCCATTTTTATCTCCCAAGATCTCGTCTACTCCGCTGTTCCACTCCAGTGAGACCATGCCCGCTTCGACACGTTCCATTAATCGTGAGATCAAGATCTTTTCTGCCCTAAATTGCTCTCTTCGATGTACCACGGTCACGTGTGAGGCTAAATTTGAAAGATAAAGAGCCTCTTCCACTGCTGAATTACCTCCTCCGATCACGGCCACAGTCTGATTTCGGAAGAAGAAACCGTCACAAGTAGCACAAGCGGAAACTCCACGACCTCGGAGTGTTTGTTCAGAAGGAATTCCCAACCATTTCGCAGAAGCTCCCGTGGCAATGATGAGTGCATCGCAAGTATAAGTACCATTGTCACCCTTGAGTTGAAAGGGACGACGACCTAAATCGGCAGATTGAACCTGGTCGAATACGACTTGTGTTTGGAAGCGTTCAACATGCCGCCGCATTCGCTCCATCAACTCTGGGCCCTGAACTCCTGCGTCGTCCCCAGGCCAATTATCAACCTCAGTGGTGGTCGTGAGCTGCCCACCTGGTTCCATGCCCGTAATCAAGAGGGGTCGGAGGTTAGCCCGTGCCGCATAGATCGCAGCGGTGTATCCAGCCGGGCCAGAACCTAAAATAACCAAGCGACTGTGAATTTGGTTTTCCATGGTTGAATCGAGTTCGAAGTGGATTACTTCGTATTCTACATACTAGTAATCAGAAATTACAATACTGGAGATAGCCGTTTTCTGCGTTCTTCTTGTGGGATCAATTTCCAGAGGTGGCTTAATTCTGGTCCAGACAAAACACCAGTGAGTGCTGCGCGGAGGGAATGAAACAAAGTGGGACCACGAGCTCCGGTTGTTTTTTTGAGTGCTTCGGTAAACGCCTTAAAATTGTCTCCATGGGTTTCCAACGCTTGTTGCGCAGACTCGTAGAATCCTAGTCCAACTGCAGAGATCGCAGCGCATGCCTCCGAAGAATACTCCAAATCTTGCCCGTAAATAATCTTGCCCCACTGAATGGCATCTTTTGGCATCGTCAAATGTGGGCGGACAGCATTCAAAAAACCCTCTGAGTCTGACGTGCAATCTCGAACTTCGGAAGGAATCCAGTCCCACAAATCTTGGACAGTAGCCGCAGCAACTGCAGCGCGTTGCCAGTGCCAAAGGGTATTCTCGTCGTGGCGGGCGGGTGCCCTCCCTAGGCGATCTAACGAGAAACTGGCTGCCAACTTGTCCAATCCCAACAAACTAGAATCTTCGTACGGATGCCCAAGGCGTACTAAATGGTTCAGTATGGCACTTGGAAAGTAGCCATCCTCACGTAACTTTCGCAAACTTTTAGCGTGATGCCGTTTCGAGAGCGGCGTGCCGTCATTCCCAACAATCAGTGAGAGATGTCCATATTGCATGGCAGGCAAACCTAACGCTTGAAGCACTAACAGTTGTCTAGGGGTATTAGAAAGATGGTCGTTGCCACGTAACACGTGTGTGACACCCATCAAGGCATCATCAATGGCATTGGCGAACAAAAAAGAGGGCGTGCCATCGGCGCGGCGAATAACAAAATCACCTAAATCATCACTTTGGAATCGTTGCGGCCCACACACAGCATCAACAAATTCAATAGAAATCCCTCGCGGGACTCGCATCCGGAGGGATGGTTTGGTGTTGGCGCGGCGAATTTCGCGTTCGGCATGAGATAAACGAGCACAAGTCCCAGAGTAGCGAGGTGGTTTTCCTGCAGCCCGCTGCGCAGCACGTTGCCGATCTAAAATTTCTTCACTACAAAAACAGGGATAGGCTAGATCTTCAGATTCAAGGCGGGAGTACCATTGTGCATAAATGGCCATTCGGTCAGATTGCCGATAAGGCCCAAATGGCCCTCCGCAGTCAGGTCCTTCTTGCCACTCTAAGCCTAACCAGTGTAAATCCGTTAACAAGGCAGTTTCATATGCGGGCAAACTGCGCGCGAAGTCTGTATTTTCGCTACGGATGAGGAAAACACCTCCGGTAGATCTAGCTAGCAATGCGGCATACAGTGCCGTGCGCGCATTGCCGATGTGCAGTTCTCCAGTGGGACTCGGAGCAAAGCGAGCACGCACGCCAGCTAAGTGGGTATTTGACATTTTTTGAGATCCCAAGTTAACTTTTGGAAAAAGAGTAACAGGTTCAGCAACCAAGATAGTGTAAAATGAAAAATGTTGGTTTCTATAGTAAAGAATGACACATCCAGAAAAAGGGAAATAAATGTCTTTATTCGCTCAAAAATCTAGGAGTTACGCAGTTGGAAATACAAGTCATTGATTTTATGAAAGTTTTCTTTTTCGTTAGAAGCAATAAATCAAACAAAATCAAGAACTTGTAAATTCAACTGCGTAACTCCTAAAATCATCAACGTATTCGCGTTTACGGCATAGTAACGAATCCATACGCTCGAAGCGTCTTCCATGGGGGCGTGGTATCAAGTTCGTTGCAGATTCAAGCTGAACGGGTCGAGATATTGTAGGCCCAGCCTTTTAGAGTCACTATGCCGTGTGTTGTCCAAGTTGCGTTTTTACGGGTAAACAAGAAACATCAAAAGTAGGTACGTCAAAGTAGTATACTTGTGTAGTAGAAAAAGAAATGACACACTCAAAAAAGGGAAACAAATGTCTGTATCTAAAGTTTTGTGCCTTGCTTTTGCAGGCTGTACATCGGTAGCGTTTGCAGCAGATCCTATACTTCAAGGGGATAACCGAGCAATCAACAATAATTGTGCATCCGATGCTGGTATTGCACATTGTGACGGAGAGAAAGTAGGAAGCGGGTTGATTAAGTGCCTTCAATCTTATGAAAGAACTCATAGGAATTTTGTACTCTCTTCTGAATGCAGGTCTGCGATACGTCAACGAAATCAAGACAAAAAACCTCGATACTAGGTTTTAGTCACTGTGAGTGAAAAACCCGTTTTTTAGAATGGCTGGGGGTTAATGGAGGTTATTATGCATAGAAACCTGGCGAGTGCGGCGGTGTTGTTAGGCCTTACCATGACGCCAGCTGTCCACGCTGAGACGTGGGGTTGTGAGTATGATGGTAGTTGGTCAACCTTTAATAGTGGCGATAAGGATACTTTTCGTTGGAGCGTCATTTGGCAAGGTGAAGCCGGAGGCAACTGGAAGATTACCGGCGACTACAATGACAACTATGGTAAATCAGCGTTGAATGGTAATTG
Source organism: Gammaproteobacteria bacterium (assembly GCA_963575665.1). Classification (GTDB taxonomy): domain Bacteria; phylum Pseudomonadota; class Gammaproteobacteria; order CAIRSR01; family CAIRSR01; genus CAUYTX01. Next base: position 15,574 of record CAUYTX010000410.1, read on the forward strand.
CAGCAAACAAATTTGCAATGTGACGCAGGTGTATCAAAGCGGCACTCTTAGTGGTAAGCAATACTTTTGGAAGGGTAAGTATACTGACCAGGCGAGCGGGAACGCTAAGACGCTCAATCGATTTGAGGGCACGTGGGGTGCCAAACCCAATGCCAGTGACGGTCCATGGAAGGCAGTTGCCACCTGCACGCGTAAATAACAACGCTCAACTAAAGTTAAACTAAATTTTCCGACTGCGCACCGACTTAGGTACGCAGTTAGAGTTTTCTCCTGGTTTAGCCTTTGTTTTAGGAGTAGTGTGTGTTACTGTTTTACTAGGTATAGGCCCATGAGCTGTGTTTGGGATAAGGCACGGTTGTAAACCTGGAGTTCGTCGATTGCGCCATTTTCGACCGTTCGTCCATTACAACTATTGAGCTTCCAATAAGCTATTGGTCCGACGCTAAAGAGGTAACAACGACTTCGGCCTGCGAAGTCTCAATCATCAAGCCGGCAATAAGAGCTACACCAATTGGAGTCCGATCCGAGTGCGCAGTCGCCCGTCATCCATGACGCTCTCTCTACG
>CAUYTX010000411.1:0-1043 GCA_963575665.1 Gammaproteobacteria bacterium
GCGTCTGCCAACCGTGAACCGATTTTACGTGCGTAGAGAGCGTCATGGATGACGGGCGACTGCGCACTCGGATCGGACTCCAAGATTGAATTGTAGTCATGGACGTGTCCCCACCCATCGGTCATCGATCATATTTTCAAGCAGTAAGTGATTTTCGGAAGATTTTTTATCGAAACCCGCATGAAAAAAAGTATTCGTTTCTTGGATTTGAGCAGTAGAAAAGCTCGCATCCTGCACAAAAGCATTGGGGTATTTTTTTAAGGCAAGTAGCAGAGAAGAAGATTCTCCTGGATCCGAAATACCCAACGCAGCAACAATTTGTTCTGGCGTATGACTAGCAATCCACGCCAAACTGTTTTTTAAGATTTTTACCATTTTGGCTACCTTCTTAGGAGATTCTGCTAAGATCCAATTTTGCGTGGCTAGACTAGCGTACAAAAATCCAGCACCTTTTATTTTTTGCGCTATCTTTGGATCTTCGAAACTTACTAAGAAAAAAATACGTTTTTCTGAGAGTAAACGAGAGGAAAATGGTTCTGTTCCCATGAGTGCATCTACTTCACCAGAAAAGATCGAAAGATATTGTATTTTCCAACTTTGTTTGACAGACACGATTTTAACCATATCTGGGGTAATACCTTCGGAAGCGAGAAGTAACTCTAGTACTTGTTGTGAAACGTTTTCGCTGTGTGGTGTGCCACTGTGCACTCCAATGGTTCTACCTTTGAGATCGGCCACGCTCTTGATCTGGTCTTGCAAGTCAATCCGCACCAGTAGTGAGAATGGGGCTACTTTGGTGATGGCTGCGATCAATACCACGTCTCCCCCGTGAGTGCGCAGGGACATGGCTGCCGGAGCACCTGCAATCGCAAATTCTACGTTATGATTCGAGAGCTGTTCGAGGGAAACTGGACTACCACCGGTGTACAGAATGCGAACTTGCGCACCTTCTTGACGATCTAGTCCTATTTTTGGGATTAAATCGATTGGGAGGTACGCGAAACTACCAGGCCCCGGAGCACTGACTACAATGGTCTCCAAAC
>CAUYTX010000412.1:0-1029 GCA_963575665.1 Gammaproteobacteria bacterium
GGACGGCGCAGTTACAAATTTGGAAGGTTGCATCAGGCGTAGGCAGCTGGACCGTAATTGTATAAAATGAACTTAATAACTCACAAGGATATGTGATTATGTTTGATTCCGAAATGTTCAGAAGTGGATTAGGTGGTTTGTTTGGCGGTCTCTTTGGCAACTCAGGAAAGTCTTACGATAAATACAATGAATATATGCAGCAAGCCCAGCAAGCCCAGCAACCTTATGCGAATGCTGGTCAAGGCGCTATTGGTGATTATCAAAGGTGGTTACAAAGCCAACAAGACCCATCCAAATTCATTAATGACCAAATGGGAAATTATCAAGAAAGCCCATGGGCTAAAAACTTGCAACAACAATCCATGAACGCAGGCCAAAATGCAGCAAGTGCAAGCGGGCTAATGGGCAGTACGCCAATGATGCAACAAATGCAGCAAAACGCCGGAACCATTTCATCTCAAGACCAGAACCAATGGTTGAAAAACGTATTAGGAATTAACACACAATATGGGCAAGGACAACAAAATCTGATGACTGGCGGTCAGAATGCAGCTAATTCATTAAGTAACATTTATAATCAAATGGGCCAAGGTGCTTATGGGCAACAAGCAGGAAAACAACAAGATTTTTTTAATACGCTAGGCGGCGGCATAGGACTACTCGGTGGATTAGGATTTTTATAAGGATTTATTATGGCACTTCCATTACCAAGAGTTGTTTCAGACGTAGGCCCTGGCGGCCCTTTGGTTACTGCTATGGGCGGTATGAATTCATTGGCCAACGAGAACATTCTGCGACAAATCAATCAAATTAAAAAACAATATTTGCCCACTACTCTTGGTGCTGAAGCTGCAAGTAAACTTGCCTACGCTAACCTTATGGGTCCACAGTTCCTTGCTAAATTGTTAGCAAGTGATTCGGCTGTAGCAAATATGGGTGATCCTGCTGCAAAAGCCGCATTAGAAAAAGCCGTTGGTGCTGGAATGGGTCGAAACTCAGGCATGAATGCGTTTAATCAAATGCAACAAG
>CAUYTX010000413.1:0-1019 GCA_963575665.1 Gammaproteobacteria bacterium
AAAAATTTTGTTTTTCGTCAAAAAAAATAAATCCAACGAAATCAGTAACTTGTGAATCCAACGGTGTAACTCCTACAATATTAAAGAAACCCTTATTTCTTATATCGAACTCAGGTTAATCAACTTAATCGAAAAATTCTCTAATTGTCGGACCCTAATGTGTAAGTCTTAAAAATGATCGGAAAACTACTTAAATCAGGATCAGAATTTATTTTTTTCATGATCTTGTGGTATTTTTGTATCTTTTCCACTCTACCTATAGCATGAAAGTAACGTGCCATAAGAGAACAAAAAAATAGCACCTCCGTGACATGAAAGGAATTACGTTTGGGATACAGCAATTTTAGATCATACTTGCTTTCAAAAATCTTCGGAACTCGATCAAACTCGTTTTTATCTATACATTCGTGAGCCAATGCAACTCGGCCGAATAGATAGTCAGGAAAACGTCTAACGGTTTCCTCTAGTATGAGACGAGCGTTGATATGATCTTGAGAAATTTTGTAAGTATTATATAAATAATTGTATATTTGAGGTACTTCTGGATAAATCTTAAGCATTTGTTTTAGATATGCTATCGAACCTTGAGGACAAACGTTCATCCTATTTGTCTTGAGAGATTGGGCTAATGTCCAAAATTTCTCTTTAACGGATTCTGGCAACTTTGAAAAAGGAGTGTCGCGAGCAGGTTCTTTCGTTACTTTATAATTTTCTACTTTCATAACCCGTCCAGAGACCATTAGATCATACCAAGGATACGATCTTTAACAAGAGTTCCTACGCTAATAAATATGAATTGTACCAGTCCATATCCTCAATGGATAGCACCTGAGGTACTTACTGCTGCAAATAAGCAGCTTACGTCAGTATGTTCGACCACTACATTTCACAGGACTACCCAATCTTTTTATAAACATCATAACCGTCGCGTTGATGTCCGCTTCGTTTGTGTGGCCAGATCGGAATTCACTTTAATCTCCTAAAGGGCAGGACTTGCACCTGCCTATTTCGAACAGTTG
>CAUYTX010000414.1:0-1014 GCA_963575665.1 Gammaproteobacteria bacterium
GAATAAAAATATATTTCGGGCTTTTAATAATATTTTGGGTTTTCGGGGCCTTTAAATATTAAAATAAATAAAATTAAATTTAATTTCTTATTATCATATTATAAAAGAATAAAAATATTTTTCGTGGCTTTTAAAGAATAAAAATATATTTCGGGCTTTTAATAATATTTTGGGTTTTCGGGGCCTTTAAATATTAAAATAAATAAAATTAAATTTAATTTCTTATTATCATATTATAAAAGAATAAAAATATTTTTCGTGGCTTTTAAAGAATAAAATAATTTTTTGACTTGATGATGATGAAGAAGAGAAAATAAATTTTTTTTGATATATATAATATATATTATAGGGAGTTCGAGTACTCATTAAAAAATGAGTAAAAAAGGGCCTTTTTGACCTAAAAAACAGGCTTAAAAAAAAGTTGGAGTACCTTTTTTGAAATTTGAGTAAAAAAGGGCCTTTTTGACCCAAAAAATGGTTCAAAAGCCTTCCAAGAAGTTGGAGGCAGAAAAATTAATTTAAAAATAAAAAAAATAAATAAAAATATATAATAATTATAAAGCTGCCAAAATAATAATAATTTTTGAGATATTATAAAATAAATAAAATAAATAAAATAAATAAAATATAAAAATATATTTTGGGGGCTTTTAATAATATTTTGGGTTTTCGGGGCCTTTAATAATATAAAAAATAAATAAAAATATAAAAATATAATAATTCTTGAGATATTATAAAGCCGCAAAAAATAAATATAATTTTTGAGATATTATAAATAAAAATATAATTCTTGAGATATTAGATATTATAAATAAAATTATAAAGCCGCAAATAATAAATATAATTTTTGTGATATTATAAATAATAAATATAATTTTTGAGATATTATAAAATAAATAAAAATATAATAATAATTATAAAGTCGCAAATAAATAATAATTCTTTAGATATTTTTTTTAATATTTTTAAAATTAAAATGTATCAAATAATAAATATAAAGCATAAAATAAATAA
>CAUYTX010000415.1:0-1012 GCA_963575665.1 Gammaproteobacteria bacterium
CTACAAAAAGAAAATCACGAAGCAGGTAAGCCATTCATTAGCTACGTAAGTATGGCTGCAAGACTTCCTGTTTTGAAGAAATCAGAAAAAACTAAGTGGCTCAAAGAAACTCCTTCTCAATCATTGCAACACTCTCTTAAAGACCTAGATCGTGCCTTCAAAAACTTTTTTGATAAGCGTGCCGCGTTCCCTCGATTCAAAAAGAAAGGGAAGGGCGACAGTTTTCGATATCCAGATCCCAAACAATTCAAAATTGACTCCAGTAATTCCAGAATCTCTCTTCCTAAACTAGGCTGGGTACGTTACCGCAATAGCCGAAAAATACTAGGTACCCCAAAGAACATTACCATCACGCAGTCCGCAGGTAGATGGTTTGTATCTATTCAGACCGAAAGGGAAGTAGAAAAACCCATTCCAGTAGCCACGACCGCTATTGGTATTGATGTTGGGATTGCTCGATTTGCCACGTTAAGTGATGGGACTTTCTTTACTCCTCTGAACAGTTTTAAGAAACACGAGATCCAGTTGCGCCGTTGCCAACGGGCAATGAGCCGAAAAACGAAATTTAGTAAAAATTGGAGAAAATCGAAGGCCAAGGTTCAAAAGATTCACTCGCAGATTGCCAGTTCCCGCCGAGATTACCTGCACAAAACGTCTCACACGATTAGCAAAAACCACGCAATGGTGTGTGTCGAAGATTTGCAGGTGCGCAATATGTCAAAATCGGCCTCTGGAAATACTGAAAAGCCCGGAAGAAAAGTTGCTGCAAAGCGCGGATTAAACAAAGCTATCCTAGATCAGGGTTGGTACGAATTTAGGCGTCAATTAGAATACAAGGTCAGGTGGAATGGCGGATGGTTTGTTGCCGTTCCTCCGAAAAATACCAGCAGAACCTGTCCTTGTTGTAACCATATCTCAGGAGAAAATCGCACAGCACAAGCGAAATTCCTCTGTGTTGAATGCGGTTTCACAGAAAACGCCGATGTGGTTGGAGCAATTAACGTTTTAAGGG
>CAUYTX010000416.1:0-1007 GCA_963575665.1 Gammaproteobacteria bacterium
TAACTAAATTTATTAATTATGAAGGCAAAAGTAATTGACTTTAAGAAAATTGAGTTTGATCAGGATGGAGCAATAGCTTCTATGATCTTACTATGTGTGGCTCAAACTAGCATTGGCAGGTTTGAATCAGGTAAGCGTAAAGGTGACAGCAAATTTGTCATTAGAAAAGCATGGACAGCCTGCAATGCAAAGACAGAGAAGGAAGCTTCTTTGTTCTTAGGTATGGATGTTCCTGGTGCTATCGTACGTTATAACCTTCCCAAAGAGAAGTATTGGGAGAATAGCAAGGGTGAGACCATCACCTTTGGTTATAAATATGATAAGAACTATCAGGAGGTGGAAGCCACTGCTTCTGTCCTTGAAGATACCTTGTAGAAAATTGGGGGCTTTGTCCCCCTTTTTTTCTTTCTTTCAATCTAACCAATTAGGTCAATTTCATTTAATCTATTGAGGTTAAGATGATTAGGCTAAATGTATTGTTACTCTATTGAAAAGACAGAAGTGTTTTACCGCACCCCTAATTCAAATGAGTACACAAATAAGTTAATGATCTTCAGATGAAGTATTACTTTAACCCAAGTTAGTTATCTTATTGCTAATCATGATATTATAATTAATATGACATTAAAGTATTACTATAACTCAACCTATTTATCCTATTGGTAATCATTGTATTATATACTATTATCATCAATAAGGATCATAACCTATTTCATTAAGTCATTAGAAATCATATCTTTAACTATATAAAGCTAATTGGTATACTATATAAGGAATGTATAATATAACATTTCTTTGGGATTCTGTTTTTTAACCTATTATTAACCTAATCTTTACACCATATGAAAACAATCATTATATTTCTCAAAGCCCTTATCAATAAAGACTTTGACTTGCCTTACAGTGATGAATGTGCTGAAGAAGTAATACGTAATAACTACTGTATATATGATAGTATGGAAGAGTATAACTGGTGGATACACATGTAGGATTTACTTATATCGTTG
>CAUYTX010000417.1:0-1005 GCA_963575665.1 Gammaproteobacteria bacterium
GATTGTATTTACAAGGATTAACGGAAGGCAACCTCAGATAAAACAATACTTGCACCGATATATTTTAGACAATTTTGATATGAGTGTGAAGATTGATTTTAAAGACGATAATCCATTGAATTGCAAAAAGGAAAACTTTATAATATCAAATGAGGCTTGCAAATCACATAACATAGTGCCAAGAAAAAAACTGATAGCAAAAGGAGTTAGAAAAAAATATAACAAGTGGCACGCAAGAATTTTTGATGGGAAGAAAGATATTTTTATTGGCACATTCAAAACAGAGCAAGAAGCATTCGAAGCCTATTGCAAGAAGAATTTAGAATTACAACGGGAGCGTGGGGCTATTTTTTAATAAATTACAATTGCTACTAACGCCTACGGCTTGGCGAAGTGGGGGAATTTAACCCACCAAAGCCGATTAGAATTACTAATGTTTAATTAACTACAAAAGATGATAGAAGAACGTCAGCCCCCATTTTGCCAAACCGATGTTAGCGGTAGTACGGTTTCATTAGACGAAACTCAAACCGCCATTATGCAGGGTAAAATTTGCCCCTATTGCAAAGGCAAAACTCAATATGTAGATAGTGCTATTATTTATGGCAAAAGCTACGGAATGATTTATTTGTGTAAACCTTGTGATGCTTATTGTGGTGTTCACAAAGGAACTGATAATGCACTTGGAAGATTAGCAAATAAAGAATTGCGACATTGGAAAAAAGAAGCCCATAAATACTTTGATGTAATATGGAAAGAAGGACACGAAAAAAGGGGCGAAGTTTACAAACACTTGGCTAATCATTTAAAATTACCTGTTGAATATTGCCATATAGGAATGTTTTCGGTTAATACTTGTCAAGAAGTAGTTGATTGGTCAATGATGATTTTAAATGATTTAAGGCGGTTAGATATGGATTTTGGTGTAGATGTAAAACGTCCACATTATGAACGTCCGTAGTATTACCGCTAACGGTTTGCAGATTGGCGTTGTTGCCACAGAAT
>CAUYTX010000418.1:0-1001 GCA_963575665.1 Gammaproteobacteria bacterium
CGCTAATACGGTAGCACTTGCCTTAGCGTTCTTTCCGATTTGTTGCATGTACTCTATTTTCAGATGGTTTTGAATATGGGCTAGGTGCTGAGATTGGCATTTCAACTGATAAATTTCATGCTCGTGGCCCGGTTGGATTAGAGGGTCTCACTTCTCAAAAGTTTGTCGTGCTCGGAGATGGCCACATTCGAACCTAGTGCAGGAGCAGTTGGGGTGTACGGGGGTACTTTTGATCCGATCCACATTGGACACCTGAGAACGGCACTAGAACTAAAAGAGGTCCTCGGACTCATAGAGGTTCGCATGATTCCTGCGAGCATTCCGCCACATCGAAACCAGCCGTTGGCCTCACCGCAAGATCGATTGGACATGCTGGCTGCTGCTGTGTCTGGTGTCCCCGGACTGGTCGTGGATGATCGAGAGTTGCGCCGCCCAGGGCCTTCTTTTACCGTTGATACCCTTGCTTCTCTTCGGTCGGAAATTGGTAACCGTCCATTGTGTCTCCTGTTAGGTATGGACGCCTTTCTTGGATTGCCTGCTTGGCATTCTCCAGAGCTCATATTGTCACTAGCTCACGTGGTGGTCGCCTCTAGGCCGGGTTGGTACCCTCCAAACGTTCAAGCTACCGATTCGTGGTTGCACTTTCCTGCGGGAAGTGTTTTAGTATTCTCGGTCACTGCTTTAGAAATTTCTTCTACGAGCATTCGGAATCTCTTAGCCGCTGGGAAAAACCCCCGTTACTTAGTGCCGGATACCGTATTGAACCTTATTCAGGAAAGAGGTCTCTATCACGTTTTTCAATTAGGAAATTCATGAAGCCTGAACAATTGTGCGATTCGTTTCTAGTGAAAATGTCCTGAGAAATCAAGACACATAACCTAGGGTGGGGAGAAATCCCTATAACTGTTCAGAAGTAGCAGGTGCAAACCCTGCTCTAAAGGAGTATTAGAAACCCGACCTGGCCACAGAAACGAAGCGGACACCACCGCGGATACTGAAGC
>CAUYTX010000419.1:0-1000 GCA_963575665.1 Gammaproteobacteria bacterium
CTGGGTTTTTCCCTGGATGGTCCGGCCTTTAACGATGGTGGCCGTCGGTTGGATGATGGCGGCTGGTGCCGGTGCGGCAACGGCCTGTGGCTGGATCTTGGCAAGGATGGCGGCAACCTCAGCCTTGACTGTGGTGGGTGCAGGCACACATGTTCGCGTGTTGGCCTTGGGTGGCGATGTGGGCGCGACGGGTTTGGCGGTGGTGTGAATGGCTGGCTTGGCCGCTATCGTGGCACACGTTGCGGTGTGTTGATCCGTGGCGGTGCTGGCAGGCATTGCCTGCATAACGGCTGTCTTTGCTTTTTCCTTCTCACTGCCAGGAAGAACAACAACGCCGTCAGGCTGGCCTGCAACGTCGCGGGGGTTGTTGTTCTTTTTTTGATCTGTTCTTTTGTTCTGTTCTGGGTGACGGAATCCGTCACCCTTCCCGCCAGATCCGTCACCCTTCTTGGCCAGATCCGTCACCCCTTGATTGAGGAAAATGGGTTGACCCGCCATTGACGCACCCCTTTCCAAATGTGATACCCGTAAAAAGAACGATCGGGAGACCGTTCACGAGCGTGTTTTGCATCCAGACCAGATCTTCCTGGACGTGCCTTTCTTCAACACCAGAGTCTTTGCATGGTGGCTACGCTTGGCCAAACCAACCCGGTTTGGTGGTTGACTCGTCCCATTAAGGCCAGGAGAACTGCTCCTGCCCTGCGGCGGACCACGGGGTGTTTGATTGCAAGGCGGTTGATAATGGTTATCGGCGGCTGTTTGTCAGCCTTGCCGGTGTTTTGCTGCGTTGGGGTGGACGTGGCGGTGTGGGTATTGGCGGCAAATGTCATTTGAGTCTCCTTTGACCAACCAGGACAAAGAAGGCTTGAAGACGTGACTGAGAATGGATACGATCATGTTTGCCTCCTTGATGTTTGCCTCCTTTGACTTGACGGTGGTTTGATATTGGAAGGCCCTTAATATCCCCGTTGGCAAAAGAAAAGACTGGGGGCTTGTCCGG